>DASTAU010000327.1:0-3339 GCA_035712425.1 Sphingomicrobium sp. | reverse complement strand
GATGCCCTGACGCAGCAAATAGTCGACAAGCCGGTTGAGCGCCTGATTGGCGCCGTCGCGCACATAATTGTAATTGCCCGAAAAGAGGGCGATCCGGAGGTCGGTCGGCTTCACCGGAAAGCGGCTTAGGGGCTAATTCGTGGGCGTCAAATTCGGACTTCCGCCCGTAGGCAGGAGCGACGCGCGGCTATTCGTCCTCGGCAGCCTTCCAGGCGACGCGTCGCTTGCAGCCCAGCGTTACTATGCTCATCCGACCAATCAGTTCTGGCGGCTGCTGGGAAGCGCGATCGGCGAGGAGCTTGAGCCGCTGGCCTACGAAGCGCGGCTTCAGCGGCTCGCCGAGCGGCGCGTCGGCCTTTGGGACGTGATCGCTTCGGCCAGCAGGCAAGGGAGCCTCGATCAATCGATCCGCGAGGTGGAACATAACCGGATCGAGCATCTGCTTCACGATTTCCCCGACCTTCGAGCGATCGCATTCAACGGAATCACGTCCTCGACGATTGGTCGCAAGCTGGTCGGCAATCCGCCGTCGAATATAGCGCTTGTCGATCTTCCATCCTCAAGTGCTGCGAACACGACGGCGTTCGAACAAAAGGCGCGTGCGTGGGCTTCGCTTGGTCAATTCGTTCGGCCGTAGGAGCCTTTCACTTGCACCGCGCGTAGAGCTGGGCATGTTGGGCCTGATGATTCCGGTCGACGAAGAGGAAACTGACAGCGACAAGAAGCTGTCGATGGTCGATGAGGCGCTGGTCGCCGGGACCATCGCCAATACCAACGGACTCCTGGTGATCCTCGCCAAGCTGGTTTCGAAGGGCGTCTTCGACCGCGCCGACCTCCAGTCCTTCTCCGACAGCTATTCGAAGCCGCTCGACCATGTTGGAATGCGCGAGAATGAGCTGGTCAGCCATATGCAGGACCAGATGGAATCGACGCTCGCCGAGCTGATGCGATACCTGAGCGAGCGCGACCGGGACGGCTGACGCCGTCGGAATTGACTAGCGGCGCGACAGCCCACATATGGCCGCGCTCGCGCAAGCGATGGCCCCTTCGTCTAGCGGTCCAGGACGTCGCCCTCTCACGGCGAAAACACGGGTTCGAGTCCCGTAGGGGTCACCAGCGCGCAGGATGTCCGGGGGACATCCGAGCACTGGGGACGGCCCCGCCAGCCGATCTCTCCAGCCATGCGTCGATGACCGCAGCAATTCGCGGCGCTGCGTGTCCGTCGCCGTAGGGAAATCTTCGCACCGCCATCGCAGCCAAGGCGGCCGGGTTGTCCAGCAGCTGCCGAGCTTCGCTGACGATGCGGTCCGTCGATGTACCGACGAGGCGCGCCGAGCCTGCGGCGATTCCCTCCGGCCGTTCAGTTTTTTCGCGCAGCACCAGTAGGGGAACGCCAAGCGCCGGCGTCTCCTCCTGGATTCCGCCGGAGTCACTCATAACGAGGTCGGAATCGCGCATAAGTTTCAAGAGTTCGCGATGGCTGCAGGGCTCAATCAGATGGATATTCGAGATGCCTTGAAGCCGGGCTCTGATTTGAGTCCGCACATGCTGATTGGGATGAAGGACGAGGCGGATCACGGCTCGATCTGAGAGTTCCGCAATAGCCGTCGCGATGGACTGAAGGCCTGAGCCCCAGCTTTCGCGCCGGTGGCAGGTGACCAAAATTGTCGGGAAGGTGCGCCCGCATGTCGTGGCGGATGGAAGTTCCGCTTCAACGGCGAGGAGCGCATCGATCGCCGTGTTACCGGTGACGTGGATTTCTCCCGAAACATTCTCTGTTCGAAGATTCGCTGCAGCCGTCGTCGTCGGCGCAAAGAGCAGGTCCGCATTCGCATCAATGGCGGCGCGATATTCCTCCTCCGGCCAGGGAAGAAGTGGATCATGAGTTCGCAGTCCGGCCTCGACATGGCCGACGGGAACCCTGGCGGTGAAGGCGGCGAGCGCTGCTCCCAACGCGCTTGAAGTGTCCCCCTGAACGACAATCAGGTCGGGAGCTCTGCCGCGCAGGCGCTGGAGCGCCAAAGTTACCGCCCGGACGTGCCGGTGCGGGTCCTCGGCGCCCGGACAGCGGAGCCGCTGCACGGAGAAGGCACCTAGCCCGTAGTCACCTGGATCCAGGCCAGGATGCTGTCCCGTGAGAACAAGCGACGGCGCAAGCCCGCGCTCGGAGAGCGCATGGGCGACTGGTGCAAGCTTGATGGCTTCGGGCCTGGTGCCGATGACCAGGCAAATACGCGCGGAACTCAGCCTTCCCCCTAACTCGGCGGGGGCACTCTGCCTTCAGTCCGTTATGGAGACAAGTCTGTCCGAGCGCACCAGCGCTCAGCGGAAGTTGTCGGCGTAGGCCTGGATCTTGAGGCGCACGGGCGGCGCGGGGACGATATGATAATCGAAACCGTGCTTGTCGCAGTAGGCGATCGCGGCCTCTTTCGAGGCGAAGGTCATCCGGACCTGCGTGTTGGTGTCGCCCGAGCCGTTCCAGCCCGTCAGCGGGTCGGGACGAAGTGCCTGCTGCCGTTCGAACTCGAGCACCCATTTGCCGGTATTGGCCTTGCCCGACTGGGTGGCTTTTCGTTCCTGCTCCAGGATGCGGGCGACGGTCATGCGACTGCAGGTGGCAAAGAGGGGCGCTCGAATCAAGCTCCGACCTGATGTTCGAAGCTGCTGAAATGTGCTAAGCGGCGCGTCCTTCCTCATCAGAAGGAGGGGCTCATGGCATCGAGATATTTGAAAGCGCTGACCGTCGGCGCCGCAATCCTTGCGCTTGGCGCGTGCAATAAGGCGGGGAACACAAGTGGAAAGCCCGCCGCGGCCGACAATTCGGTGGCGACGATCGGAACGGGTGCCGCTTCGAACGATCCTATCCAAAGCGCGGAGTCCGCCGCGCCCACATCGATCGCGCACAATGCGTCGATCGTGACGATGGATGCGAGCGGCAATGCAAAGACGCTGCGCCAAGGGACCAACGGCTGGACCTGCATTCCGGACGCGCCCGACACGCCGGGTCCGGACCCGATGTGCGTCGACGGCAATGCGATGAAATGGGCGGACGCATGGATTCATCACAAGGCTCCGCCCGAAGGCGCGGTCGGGGTCATGTACATGCTCGAGGGCGGCACCGACGCCAGCAACACCGATCCTTACGCGACGAAGCCAACGGCCGAGAATGACTGGATCAAGACCGGCCCGCACGTGATGGTAGTCGGGTCGAAGGAGGTCCTCGCCGGCTATCCGTCGGGCGCCAAGCCTGACACTTCCGCGCCGTACGTGATGTGGGCGGGCACGCCTTACGCCCATCTGATGGTGCCGATCGGCAAGTAGTCAGGACGCGCGTTTGGT
>DASTAU010000326.1:0-5553 GCA_035712425.1 Sphingomicrobium sp. | reverse complement strand
TGCTGCTGTTGAGCGACGAAGCCGCGATCCGGAGTTGCTGCAGCTGGCTCTTCTGGAGCGCCTCGGTCTGCGCGATGCTCTGCTTGAGGATTTGCAGCCTGCTCGTCTGGTAATCGAAGTCGTCCTTTGAATCGTTGTACGTTTTGGTCGCGACGAAGCCCCGCTCCGCCAGCGGCTTGTAAAGGTCGTACTGGCGCCGCGCCTTGGCGAGATCGGTTTCGGCCTGATTGAGGTCGCGCAAATTCTGATTGTGCGTCTGGGTCAGCGCGAGCTCCTGGCTGCGCATGTTGTTGAGCTGCTGCTCGACCTCCGCCTGCTTCTCGAGAGTCGAGAGCTGCAGCTCCGCGTTGGACAGGATCGCGAGAAGCTGGCCCTGAGTGACTTGCGCGCCGTCGTCGACCAGCTTCTTGTCGACCCGGCCGCCCTCCACGGCGTCGAGGTAGACCGTCACCAGCGGGGTGACTCGTCCCCTAAGCGGAAGGAAATCGTCGAACGTGCCGGACCGCGCCTGCGAGATCGTCAGGCGGTCCTGGGCGACCGTCATCGAGTCGGCGCGAGGAGCGAACAGCCAGAAGAGGATAATGAGCAGGAGAAGCGCTCCCCCGGCCCCCGCGATCAGGAGCCGCCGGTCGATGCGCTTGCGCTCGACCACGCGATCCATCGCGCCGCCGCTCACGGCTTCGGAGCCAGCGGACCTACGCAATTCGACTAGGCTCATTGTCCGCCTCCGAACAGTGTTTGTCCGAAAATGGACGCGCCAAATTCATGCCCCCGCAAGGAGCCCTCTGTGAAATGCCCACCGCAACCAACGCTCATGGCCTCCTTCGCTGCAAAGGCCATGCCAATTGGACGGGGGCCTTTTTGACGAGAGCTACTGTTCGTTTCCGGACAGCTGCGCTACAGACGTAGCGTGGCCGACAGGTTCAATCTAGCCGTTGTCGTCGATGACGATCCCGATGTGGCGCTCGCCGCTCGCCTCGCGCTCCGCGACATGTTCGATCGAGTCGAAACTCTGGAGACGCCTGCCCAGCTCTTTTCGCTGATGGAACGCGAAAGCCCCGACTCCATTCTCCTCGACCTCAACTTCGAGCGCGGGAAGACCGACGGTCGCGAGGGGCTGAACACGCTCGGAGACATCATGCGCGCCGATCCGGACGCCGCCGTGGTCATCATCACCGCTCACGGCGCGGTCTCCATCGCGGTCGAAGCAATCAAGGCGGGCGCCAGCGACTTTGTCGCCAAGCCGTGGAGCAACGAGCGCCTCGAGGCGACAGTGCGGAGCGCCGCGGCACTTCGCCGAAGCCGGGTAGACGCGCGAATGGAGCGCGGCCGCGCCTCCGAGCTGGCGCTCACTCCCGAAACTCCTTTGCTCGGCAAGTCCGCGGCGATGGAACGGGTGCGGATGCTGATTGCCCGCGCGGCGCCGACCGACGCCAACGTGCTCATCCTGGGAGAGAACGGGACCGGCAAGGAAGTCGTCGCCCGCGAAATCCACGCCGCGTCCCGCCGGTCGGACAAGCCGCTCGTGTCGATCGACCTCGGGGCGACCAGCGAAAGCCTGTTCGAATCCGAACTGTTCGGTCACGTGAAGGGTGCCTTCACTGGAGCCGCCGGGGAGCGAATGGGGCGCTTGAAGGCGGCGGACAAGAGCACGCTCTTTCTCGACGAGATCGGCAATCTGCCGCTCCACCTGCAGCCCAAGCTGCTGACGGCGCTCGAACAGCGCGAGGTCGTGCCGGTCGGCGCCAACCGGTCGATCCCCATCGACGTGCGCGTGATCGCCGCGACCAATGTTTCGCCCGACCAGCTGTCCGACGAGAAGCGATTTCGGCAGGACCTGCTGTTCCGCCTCAACACGATCGAGATCGAGCTTCCGCCGCTTCGCCAACGTCGCGACGATATCCCCGTCCTGCTCGACCATTATCTCCGCCTGTACGAGCGCAAATATGACAAGCCGCAGCGCGATCTGCCGGCGGCGGTCCTCGTACCCCTCGCCGAACACGATTGGCCGGGCAACGTCCGCGCGCTTCGCCACGCAGCGGAGCGGGCGGTGATCATGGCCGAGGGTAGCCAGTATCGAACCGACGATTTCTCGCTTCCCAGGGGATCGCACGGGACAGCGGTTTCGGTCGGCGCGACCGAAACGCTCAACCTCGACGAGCTCGAAAAGCAGATGATCGAGCGGGCGCTCAGGATGCATCACTTCAACATCTCGTCCGCAGCATCCGAGTTGGGTCTCAGCCGCGGCGCGCTCTACCGGCGCATGGAAAAGCATGGACTTTAGGCGCAAGTTCGAGTTCGGGCTCGCCTGGCGCACGACCGTCTTCGTCGGCGCCGTCCTTCTCGTCATCAAGGCGCTGGAGACGCCCGGCGTCCGCGCCGGCCTCGTCGTCGCGGCGCTCGTTGCGATTGGCGCCTTCGCCAGCCTGTGGGAGTTCATCCGGCGCACCAATTTCCTCGTCTCCCGGTTCATCGAGTCCGTGCGGTTCGAAGATTATTCGCAGCGCTTCTCCGACCCGAGCGGTGGGGGGTTCGACGTGCTCGGCGACACGCTCGATCGCGCGCTAAAGACCCTTCGGGCTCGCCACGCCGATCAAAGCGCAGAATCGAGATATCTGTCAGCAATCGTCGACGACGCGCCGAGCGCGCTTCTGACGCTGGACTCCGAAGGACGGGTCGAGCTCCTCAACAAGTCCGCCCGGCAGTTATTCGCCCGCCAGCCGCTTACGCGCCTCAAGGACCTGCAGGCTCTCGGCCCCGAATTGGCCGCCGCAATCGAGCTGCCGCCCGGCACTCGCAAGATCACGCGGATCGTGCTCGACGGCGTTCCGCAAAAGGCGATCTTCGCTTCGGCGCAGGTCGCGCGGCTCGACAAACCGGTGACCGTCCTCTCAATCCTTACGGTTCAGAATGAGCTCGGGGCGCTCGAAGTGGCGGCGCAGGCCGACCTCGTGCGGGTCCTTACTCACGAAATCATGAATTCACTGACGCCCGTCACTTCGCTTGCCCGCACCAGCGCCAAGCTCGTCGCGTCGGCGGCGAAGGGCAGCGATGCCTTGGGCGATGCAAAGACAGCGACCGAGACGGTGGCCCGGCGCGCGGAAGGAATTCTGCGGTTCGTCGAGAGCTATCGAGAATTCGCCGAGACGCCCGAAGTCCGTCGCCGTAACTTCAAGGCGAAGCCGTGGGCCGAGGAGATCGCCCGCCTCGCGATCGCCAACACGGTCGGCCGTGAATTCGAGATCCGAATCGATGTGCAACCGAAAACAATGAGCCTCGATGCCGACCCCGAACTTCTCGCCCAGGCCGTGCTCAACCTTTTGCGCAATGCAATGCGGGCGACCGCCGACCTGGATGAGCCGCTGGTTGCGCTCGACATGGGACGGGAGGCCAACGGCAGCTCGCGAATCGAAGTCAGGGACAATGGCAGCGGAATCCCGGAGGACCGCCGCGAGGATATCTTCCTGCCCTTCTACACCACCCACAAGCGCGGCAGTGGCGTGGGACTGAGCTTTGCCCGGCAGGTCGCGCTCGCTCACGGCGGCTCGATCTGCGCGCTCGACGCGCCAGAGGGCGGCGCCAACATCCGCCTCATCATCTGACCGATTGGCACTAGCCGTTCATGAAGCCGGCTCTATGAAGCGAGCCCGACCGTGACTGAAACCGCTCCACCCAAATCAAGCCTCAAGCGGGTACGCCTTTTGCTGTGGCTTCTCGTGGCTCTCGCGATTGCCGGCGTTGCCTCGCTCCTGCTTTTCCGCAGCCATTCCGTCCATCCGGACGAAGCGCCCGCCGCGTCCGCATCGACATTCGGCGGACCGTTCACGCTCGTCGGCGGCGACGGAAAGCCGTTTTCGAGCGCCAGCCTGCGCGGCAAGCCCTATGCAATCTATTTCGGCTTCACCCGCTGCGGCGACGTTTGCCCGACCACGCTCTCGCGAATGGTGAAGCTTCGCAACGAGGTCGGCGGCGATAGCAAGTTCAACCTTCTCTTCGTGACCATCGATCCGACCCACGACGGTCCGAAAGAGGTCGGTCAATATGCCGACCTGTTCAACTCGCCGATCATCGGACTCACCGGCTCGCAGGCGCAGATCGACCAGGTAAAGAAGCAGTTCGGCATCTTCGCCGAACCCTCGCCTCACCCGATGGCGGGCAAGGAGATGGAGCATACCGCGACGGTCCTGCTGTTCGACGCCAGCGGCAGTTTCGTGACGACCATTTCGCCGAACGAACCGGACTCCGATGCGCTGGCTGCCTTGCAGAAGCTCGTCGCCTAGGCTTGGAACCGGCGCCCCTTCGCGCCACTTGAGCGGAGATGACTTCCTACCGGCCCGATCCTCGAATCCTGACGCTCGGTCCGGATTTCTATGATCCAGTCGAACCGGCATCTTTCCCGCAATGCACGCCGCGGTTCCTCAACCATCGGTGGGCCGAGCGCGTCGGACTGGAGTTGAACGACGAGCAATGGGCGGCGCATTTCTGCCGATTCGAATCGCTTCCGGACAACCTCACCGAGCCGTTGGCGCTTCGCTATCACGGGCATCAGTTCCGGGTTTACAATCCGGAGATCGGCGACGGCCGCGGTTTTCTCTTCGCTCAGCTCCGCGACGACCACGACCGCTTGCTGGACCTCGGAACAAAAGGCTCGGGCAAGACGCCTTACAGCCGCCATGCCGACGGTCGCCTGACATTGAAAGGCGGAGTCCGGGAAATCCTCGCGACCGAGATGCTCGAAGCTCTGGGCGTCAATACCTCGAAAAGCTTCGCATTGTTCGAAACCGGCGAGCAACTCGAGCGCGGCGACGAACCTTCGCCCACCCGTTCAGCGGTGCTGACGCGCCTCAGCCACGGCCACATTCGCATCGGGACCTTCCAGCGCCTCGCCTTCTTCGGACAGGCCGAGAATATCGCGAAGCTCGTCCGCTACTGCCTCGAAAATCTCTACGGCGAAGCTTCCGCGAATGACGACGCCGAGAACGCACTCCGATTATTCGATCTCGTCAGCTCAGCCACCGCGAAGCTGGCCGCTTCCTACATGGCCGCCGGGTTCGTTCACGGCGTCATCAACAGTGACAACATCAGCATCACCGGCGAAAGCTTCGACTATGGCCCGTGGCGCTTCACGCCGGATTGGGACCCGCAGTTCACAGCTGCCTATTTCGACCACTACGGCCTTTACGCCTTCGGACGGCAGCCGGAGGCGATCCATTGGGACCTGGCGCAGCTCGGCGGATGCCTGTCGCTCATCGCCGAAGGCCCACCGTTATCGGACATGCTGGCTCGCTGGAGCGATCGGTTCGAGCAGGCTTTGGTTGACGCAATGATCCGCCGCCTTGGGCCCGCGCCGTCAGACAATGATGGCGAAGTCGTCGCTGCGTTGATCAAGGCGCTGGCGATCCGCGCTCATCCGATCGACCGGGTCTTCTTCGACTGGCGCGGCGGACGCGATCCTGGCGCCGAAAGCTACCCGGGAGACGACTTCCGCGAGCTCGCGCGGCTGCTAAAGGGTCGCGAACGACCGTTATCGCATCCATATTGGTCTGATACGAC
>DASTAU010000325.1:0-2435 GCA_035712425.1 Sphingomicrobium sp. | reverse complement strand
GGACGGTCGGCCCAGATTTCGTCGATGGGGTTGCGGTCAACCGGCACGAGTTCCGCGCCGCGGCTTGCGAGGGCTTCCTTCGCCTTCTTCACCCAGTCGCGGGTGTGAAGCCAGGGATCGTAGCCGATGCGTCCGCCTTCGGGTGCATGCTCCTCGAGCCACTGAGTCGTGCTCGTTTCGGGGACCGACTGGTAGCTCCATTCGGTCGCGCTAACCTGGCTTCGAACCTGGAGCGTATAGCGGCCGTCGACGAAAATCGCCGCTTCCTCGGGAAGGACCACCGCCGAGCCTGCCGAGCCCTGGAAGCCCGTCAGCCAGGCGAGGCGCTGGGCGTAACTTCCGACATATTCGCTCATATGCTCGTCGGTCAGCGGAACGACGAAACCGTCGAGCTTCTCGGCCTTCAGTTGTTCGCGAAGTGCGGCGAGGCGGTCGGCATATGTGGACATGAGCTAACTCCCTTGCCGGCTAGCTAGTGCAACAAGCGTGATTCTTGAAGAGCGATGGCGGTCGCTGTTGGATTTGCGCAGAGGGGAAGTGGACAAAATGGACAATGTCGCGCGGTTCGAATGTTCGCGAATGTTCGCAGTAACGAGCCGGCGAAACGCAGCGATTGCAACAGACTTACACGTGCGTGTGCGCGCGAGGCTCGCGCGTAAACTTAGTCAAATTCGCGGAAATCCGTCGGCTCATCCGTGAGCGTGAAGCACAAACGACGCCCTGTAGGACAGACTTTTGTTCAATTCGCGAACGGGAGCTTTCGGGCCGAAACCGACACCATTGAACTCATGCCGTCGTCCTATTTCGCAATTTGGGTGAACAACCGCAGTGCGTAGGCCACTGCGACTACCGCAACTGCCGCCCAATCCCAGCGTCTGGATCGAGCTATCAGTGCGATGACCAGCGCAACACACACAGCCGAGCGATGAACGAGGACAACCAGGGGCGGCCAGCCTCCGGTGAGACCCGACGCGTCGAGCACCCAATTCCCCATCTGGTAGCCGAGGAAAAAGATCAGGAAGGCTAGCCGATGCTCGGCGTAAAGAGCCTTCATGTCCGCCGGTTCACCCGGTGTGACGTTCGGCAAAGCCGCTGCGCAAGCGAGGAAAAGAAAGATCGGAGCGATCATCGAGACCATGAAGTCGCCAGTTGTCCAGCCGCTGGCGCTGGCCATGATCGCGCGAATGCCCCACCAGCAATTGACGACCGCGATTAGGATGAGCAGCGCCCATGCTAGCGGCAGTGCGTCCCAAGCGACACGACGGCGGTCGCGGACGAGCCGATAGAAGGTCAGCAACAGTTCCGTCAGGCCAAGGCCTATGACGATGGAAACGAGAGTCAGATCCATTTTGCCCCCATCCGCTGGTTAGCTGACATGGAGCGGAACGAACATCCAGCGCGCAGGTCCCGCTTTCCACCATTGCAGACACAAGCACTTCTGTTAGCGTCCGCGCTTCGCTGGGGGCGCCCGCATGCATTTCCATCTGCCCAAGCCACTTCACGGCTGGCGCGCGTTCGCCGGCGAGGTCGGAGTCGTCGTTCTCGGTGTACTTATCGCGCTCGGCGCGCAGCAGGCAGTCGAGTGGCTGCATTGGCGCAACGAAGTTACAGACGCGCGGCGGGCCTTGGACCGGGAGCTCGCATATGACCTTGGAGCGGTTGTGAATCGTCAGCAGGAAGGACCGTGCATCGACCGCCGCCTCCATGAAATACGGACTTTGCTCACGGCGAGTAGCGCTGGCCTTGGCCCAGCTCCGCGCTCTCCGCTCGGGCAACCACAACTCTGGCGCCCACGAACAAATGTGTGGCAAGCCACGATGGCTGCCCAAATTGCCGAGCACATGCCGCTGGCCACGCGGCTCGGATACGCCGACCTTTATGGCATGCTTCAATGGTATGCTCAGAAAGCGGAAGACGAAACCGACGCCTGGAGTGTTCTCGGCGAGCTCGACGATCCCGGTGGACTAGGCCCGCAGGACATTGCCGCTGTAAGGGAGGCGCGCTCGCGTGCACAGGTCGCTGCTGACAAGATGGACGCCTATCTGCCGAGAGTCATTTCGGCCGGCGAGAGGCTCGGGATCAAACCGGCCGCCGTCGAAGAAACTCCGCTCACAGCCGGTGCAATCAAATCGCTATGTCAATCGGCCGGCCAAGAAAGCAAAGGCGCTTGATTCTTCGTGAGCTGATGCCCGCTTTCCACGCATTTGACGATCGATCGGTTTGTAACCAGGCGCCCCGCCGATATAGCTTCCTCATGCGGACGGGGACACGCTGGGAATGAGCGAGGGGCGGCCGATCCTTCATGTGGGTCTGCACAAGACCGGCACGACCTGGTTCCAGAAGAAATTCTATCCGCGCGTTTCGGGATATCGCTTCATTCCGCGCGAGCTGGTGCGGCTGACCCTGCTCGCGGAATCGCCGCTGGCGTTCGACGC
>DASTAU010000324.1:0-7523 GCA_035712425.1 Sphingomicrobium sp. | reverse complement strand
CCGCACGCGATCTACAATATCGGCAACCACCGCAGCGAGGCGCTTATCCGCGTCGTCGAGTTGCTCGAACGGGAGACCGGCCGCAAGGCGGTCCTCGATCCGCAGCCGATGCAGCCTGGGGATATCCCCGAGACTTTCGCCGACATCAGCGCAATCGCGAGAGAACGCGGTTTCCAGGCATCAACTTCGATCGATGAAGGCGTGCCCCGCTTCGTTACCTGGTATCGGGATTACCACGGGCTCTGACCCAGAGCCCAGCCGACTTTCAGAGCGAAGGGAAAAATGGTGGGCGTGGCAAGGATTGAACTTGCGACCCCTGCGATGTCAACACAGTGCTCTACCACTGAGCTACACGCCCACCCGAGGGGACCCTGTCAAAGTCGTACTTTGATGGGAACCCGTCAGCCGATGTGGCTTGGAGAGGCGGCATTTAGGGGGCAGTTGCGCGGTGCGCAACCCAGTCTCGAGCTTATCGAAAATCGGCCTTCGAACGTCTAGAGCCGGCCGTGCTGATCCTCGGTCTGGAAGATGCGGTCGACCTCCATCACCAGGTCCTTGAGGTGGAACGGCTTTGACAGGAGCTTCGCCTCCGGCGCCGTCCGTCCGCCTTGCAGGGCGACCGCGGCAAAGCCGGTGATGAACATGACCCTGATCGCCGGATCGATCGCGCTCGCTTTCTGCGCCAGCTCGATCCCGTCCATCTCCGGCATGACGATGTCCGTCAGCAGAAGGTCGAATTGCTGGGTCTCGAGCAACGGCATCGCTTCGGTGCCGCAGCCGACCGCCTCGACTTCATAGCCGACGCGTTGCAGCGCGCGCTGCAGATATTCGCGCATCGACGTATCGTCTTCGGCCAGAAGGATCCTCGCCATTTCGGCTTTATGCTCTCTGAAAATGCGTTTTGCCAGAAGCGAATGAGGCCCTCGTGCGTTGCAGGGCCTCAACATCAGTCCTAATCTGGCACAAAAATTAAGGATGGCGCTTCCCAGCCACGCCGTGACCCCGCTTTCTCCACCCATCGTCCACGCGCCGCGCGGCCCGCTTCCGGTGCTCCTCTCGGTCCCTCATTCGGGCCGGGATTATCCTGACTGGCTGATCGAAGACGCTTCGGCGGGAAGGGCCGCGCTAGCGACACTCGAGGACCCGCTCGTCGACCGGCTAGTTTGGCGCGCGCTGAAGCTCGGCTGCGGAGCCGTCATTGCCCGCGCACCGCGCGCGGCGGTCGACTGCAACCGGGCGGAAGACGATGTCGATCCATCCGTCATCGACGGCGCTCGCCGGGGACGGATTACCGCCCGTGCTCGCGGAGGGGTGGGGATCGTGCCCGCGCGGACCCACCGCCATGGCTATCTTTGGCGGCGCCCGATTTCGCCGGAGCAGTTGAATGACAGGCTGAATGAGGCCCACCGGCCTTATCATGACGCGATCCATGACCTGCTCGGGCTTCTGGTCGATCGTTTTGGCTGCGCGCTGCTGATCGATTGCCATTCAATGCCGCCACCGCCGGGCGGCTCGCCGCCGATCATCTTCGGAGATCGTCGCGGCCGCTCGGCGGACGCCTGGGTCAGCCGCGAAGCGATCGAGTTGGCTCGCCGGAGCGGGTTCGAAACCGGCCTAAACGACCCGTTCGCCGGCGGACATGTAATCGAACGCCACGCGTCGCCGGAGCGGAACGTCCATGCGCTCCAGCTCGAAGTCGACCGGCGCTGCTACCTCGACGAAGCGATGATCGAGCCCGGAGCCGGGTTCGACCGTGTGGCATCCTTCATCGAAACGCTCGCCATTGAGCTCGGGGAAGCGCTCCTCGGCCGCCAGTTCGCGACCGCCGCCGAGTAATCAGGCGTCCGCGGGAGCCGGCTGCGGCGCCTGCGCCGGCGCCTTGCCCTGCTGCATCTGGCGTCCGAACACCTGCCTGACTTCCGACAGCGAGAAGAGGTGCGCGTAGAGCAGCGGCAGGATGCCGTTCTGGTTGATCTTCCTCAGCTCGTCGCCGCGAAGGTTGCGGAGCTTTTCCTCGTCGACCATGCGGAAGCCGCGATAGACGAACGGCTGCTCGAAGCCCTCGGGCTGGATCGCGACTTCGCCGTCCATAAGAAGGTCCGACTTGGTCAGCTCGTCCACGAAGGCGGCGGTGCGCTGGCCCGCGGCCTCGAACTGCTCACAGAATTGCAGGATCGCCTTGGTCGCCTCGCTCGGCTGGTCGCCGTCGAACAGCGCCTGGCCATCGTCGAAGTCGCCCACGGCGCCCGCCGCTGTATCGAAGCACAGCGACAACTCGTCGCTGTCAGGCCGAAGCCGCGCCAACAGGAACGGATAGCGGCGGATGTAGGCGGGGATGTAAATGTTGTTGTCGAGGGGGCGGCCGTCCTTGTCGAGGAAGACGTTCACGCCCTCGTTGAGGCCCATTAGCGCGATCGGGATCGGGGTCTCGCCGACCGAGAAGACGATCGGAAAGTGCCGCTGGACGAGCGCGAACTCGTCGATCGTCACCGGAATCGCGTGGGTCGCCGCAACCTGCGGCATGCTGGTGATGGTTCGCACCTTCATCTTGCCGTGCTGGGCGGCGTTGAGCGGCTCAATGGCATTGTAGAACAGGGGCAGGTTCTGGGTCGGGGCGGCTGTCGCCATCGAAAATTCTCTCCTGGAACCGGACCTATGGCCTCGCTCCCTCCCTCAGGGGCGCGCCCGCCGGTAATTGACGAGCGGGCTCTATTGGCCTTGCTTCGGTTAGGCAAGCCGCAGCAGTGCCGGATTCGCTTGACGCCGCTAGTTCATTGAACATTCAACGCTTCGCTGCGAAGCCGGGGACAATGGCGGCGGGCTCAAGATGATTTCGGGATCGATCCTCGACCTCGTGCCGATCCTGCTCGGCCTGTTCGCCGGTCAGCCGGCGGTCGTCGAACAATCCGTAACCCGCCTCGTCGTCCAGGACGAAGTGATCCTCCGGGTCCCGGTGCAACCCTACCCGCTGCTGCCTCGCATCGAGTGGAAGGAGCATAAGGGACCGAAGTGCATCCCGGCGGCGAAGATCCGGCGCGCGTTGATGTCCTCTCCCCAACAGCTCGACTTCATTCTTTCGGGCAGTCGCGAGCGCTTTCGTGCGCAACTCGACGAGGATTGCCCGGCGCTGGATTTCTACCGCGGCTTCTATCTCCAGCCACAGGATGAACGGGTCTGTGCCGGGCGCGACGCCATTTACTCGCGCATGGGCGGCAACTGCACGATCGAGCGCTTCAAGAAACTCGTACCGAAATTTGGAGGTCCGGACCGGGACTAGTTCGTTCAAATCGCGGACTTGGATTCGGGTCGCCTCACACCCACATTTCTTGACAAGTCGACGGGCCTCGCACAGGCCGTTGCAGTGCCGCGCGGCTGATTGCAGCGCGGCGTGAATCATCTGGAGAATCAATGTCTTTTGCCGATCTCGGCCTTTCCGACGAATTGCTCCGCGCGGTCGCGGACAGCGGTTACGGCGAGCCGACCCCGATCCAGAAGGCGGCGATCCCTTCGGTCCTGATGGGCCGCGACCTGGTCGGCATCGCGCAAACGGGTACGGGGAAAACCGCGGGTTTCGTCCTCCCGATGATCGACATCCTGCACCAGGGACGAAGCCGGGCCCGCATGCCGCGCTCGCTGATCCTCGAGCCGACGCGCGAGCTCGCGATGCAGGTCGCCGAAAATTTCGAGAAATACGGCAAATATCACCCGCTCTCGATGGCGCTGCTCATCGGCGGCGTTCAGATGGGCGACCAGGTGAAAGCGCTCGAAAAAGGCGTCGACGTGCTGATCGCAACGCCCGGGCGGCTGATGGACCTGTTCGGCCGCGGCAAGATCATGCTCACCGACTGCAAGCTGCTGGTGATCGACGAAGCCGACCGGATGCTCGACATGGGCTTCATCCCCGACATCGAGGAAATCTGCGCCAAGCTTCCGAAGAGCCGCCAGACCCTGCTCTTCTCGGCGACGATGCCGCCGCCGATCCAGAAGCTCGCGGCGAAATTCCTAAACGAACCCAAAAGGGTTGAAGTCGCGCGTCCGGCAACCGCTAACGTCAATATCGAGCAGCGGCTCGTCGAAGTTTCCGCCGACAAGAAGAAGGATGTTCTCAAGGACCTCCTGCGCTCGGACGAGGTCAAGAACGCGATCGTCTTCTGTAACCGCAAGACCACCGTTCGTGATCTGACCAGCAGCCTGAAGCGCGCCCGCCTCGCCGCCGGGCAGATTCAGGGCGACATGGACCAGAGCGCGCGCATCGCCGAATTCGACCGCTTCAAGAACGACGAGATCAACATTCTCGTCGCGTCAGACGTCGCCGCGCGCGGGCTCGACGTCAAAGGCGTCAGCCACGTCTTCAATTTCGACGTGCCGTGGCAGGCGGACGATTACGTCCACCGCATCGGCCGGACCGGACGTGCCGGCGCCAAGGGCATTGCGATCACGCTCGCGACCAGGGCCGACGGAGAGCTGATCGACCGCATCGAGAAACTCACCGGCCAGAAGATCCAGCGAAGCGGAACACCGGGCCAAGCCTCCAAAGGACCGTCCAAGCGCGAAGCAAAGGCAGAGCCGAAGCGCGAAACGAAAGCCGAGCCTAAACGTGAGGCAAAGCAGCCGAATCAGGAGCCCGCGCGCGAGGAGCGCTCGCCCATCGTCGAGGACATCAAGAACGAGTGGAATGGCCCGCTGCCTTCGTTCCTGTCTGTGAGCGCCGGTTAAGTGTGCCTGACGGACGGCGTCACAAATGGCGTCGGGCAGGCACACCGCTGACACTGGAAAGCGGCGATGGCGGTTCCTAGCTGGCCCTTCGGGCTGGGAAAAAAGGAACCTCAATGACCGAATATGTCCTCCCGGAAGTGTGGAAGTGGGAACAGCCGAGCGGCGGCGAGTTCGCCAGCATCAACCGACCGATCGCCGGGCCGACCCTCGACAGGGACCTGCCCGTCGGCAAGCATCCGTTCCAGCTCTACTCGCTCGCGACTCCCAACGGGCAGAAGGTCTCGATCATGTTCGAGGAGCTTCTGGAGAAGGGCCACAGGGACGCCGAATATGACGCCTGGCCGATCCGCATCGGCGAGGGCGACCAGTTCGGCAGCGGGTTCGTCGAGGTAAATCCCAACAGCAAGATTCCGGCGCTCGTCGACCGCAGCGGCCCCACGCCGGTCCGGGTGTTCGAATCCGGCGCGATCCTGGTCCATCTCGCGGAAAAATTCGGCGAGTTCTTGCCCACGTCCGGTCCGGAGCGTGCTGAAACGTTGTCCTGGCTCTTCTGGCAGATGGGCAGCGCGCCGTTCCTCGGTGGCGGCTTTGGCCACTTCTTCGCCTACGCACCGGAAAAGATCCAATATGCGATCGACCGCTATTCGATGGAGGCCAAGCGCCAGTTCGACGTGCTCAACCGTCGCCTCGCTCAAAGCGAATATATTGCGGGCTCCGACTATTCGATCGCCGACATCGCAATCTGGCCCTGGTACGGCGGCATGGCGCTCGGGCGCAGCTACTCAGGCTCCAATATATTCCTCGCGACGGACGAATATGAGCATGTCGTCCGCTGGGCCAAGCAGATCGACGCTCGTCCTACCGTCAAGCGCGGACGCATCGTCAACAAGATGACCGGCGATCCCTCCGAGCAGCTCCACGAACGCCACGATGCGAGTGACTTCGAGCTCAGGACCGAAGACAAGGTCCCCCTCACTCCGGAGGCGGAAGACCTCGCCGCTGTAAAGGACGACGCGATCTAGTGCTCAGCCGCGCCGCATGATCAAGTGCGGCATGGCGTGAGGGCAGACAGCTTCGGGGTCGACCTCGAAGCCGTGCTTCCGGTAGAAGCCGATTGCCCGCTCGTTGTGCCGCACCACGTTCAGCCACATCGGCCGATCGTCGCCTAGCCAAGCCATGCCCGCCTGCATAAGTGGCGAGGCGATTCCGCCCCCGTGGAACCGCGGATCGACCATAAGCCAGTCAAGCTCGCGGTCTTCGTCCGAGTGGACGGTAGCGATCATGAAACCAGCGAGCGTGTTGTCGGACATTGCCGTGACGAGATGCTGGTTCGGATTTCGAGCCGCAGACGTGACGCTATCGACTGAAATCCTGACGACGCGTTCGATGAACGCGATGTGCTCAGGCAGTAGGTTATCAGCATAGTATGTCGCAGCTGTCGCGCGACGTGTGAGCTCGACGATATCGTCAGCGGCGGTAGCCTGGAGCGCTTCGGCATCGGCTAGCAATTCCATCAGGCGGCCTTCCGATATCGAGCCAGGAATTCGGCTGCGAAGGCTTTCAGTCGTTCACCCCCAATGGCCTCTCGAAGCCCCTGCATCGTTCGCTGGTAGAACCACAAATTATGCTGGGTCATCAGCATCGCGCCGAGGATTTCGCCCGACTTCACCAGATGGTGGACGTAGGCGCGCTCGAATTGTGAGCAGGCCGGGCACGGGCAACCCGGCTCGATCGGGTCCGCGTCCTCGGCAAAGCGCGCATTGCGCATGTTGAGCGGACCCTCGGCGGTGAACGCCTGCCCGGTTCTTCCCGAGCGGGTTGGAAGCACGCAGTCGAACATGTCGATCCCGCGAACCACGGCTTCGACGATATCGTCCGGCTTGCCGACGCCCATAAGGTAACGCGGCCGATCGGCAGGCAACATATCCACGGCGAAATCCAGGCAGCCGAGCATCGCTTCCTGCCCCTCGCCTACCGCCAGCCCGCCGACAGCATAACCGTCGAAACCGATGTCGATCAGCGTTTGGGCTGAAGCCTTACGAAGCTTCTCGTCGAGTGCGCCCTGTTGGATTCCGAAGATCGCCGCCCGCTCCGAATGCTCGCCGCCCCGATCGAACTCGTCCCTGCTTCGCTTCGCCCAACGGATCGAGCGATCCATCGCTTCCCGCTGCGCCTCAGGCGTCGACGTGGTCGGCACCAGCTGGTCAAACTGCATGACGATGTCGCTGCCCAGCAGTCGCTGCACCTCGATCGACCGCTCCGGCGACAACATGTGCCGTGAACCGTCGAGATGGCTTGCGAATGAAACGCCCTCCTCGGTTACCTTGGTAAGCTCCGACAGGCTCATCACCTGATATCCGCCGCTGTCGGTCAGGATCGGGCGCTCCCAGCCCATGAACTTGTGCAGCCCGCCGAGCTTGGCGACGCGCTCGGCGCCGGGCCGGAGCATCAGATGATAGGTATTGCCGAGAATGATGTCGGCGCCGCTCTCGCGCACCTCCTGCGGCCGCATCGCTTTTACCGTCGCGGCGGTTCCGACCGGCATGAAAGCCGGCGTCCGGATTTCGCCGCGCTGCATGGCTATCATGCCGGTTCTCGCGGCGCCGTCGGTCGCGGAAATCGTGAAGGAGAATCGGGTCACGCCGGAGCGCTTAGCGCCTGAAGCTGTGTATGGCGAAGCCGCGAGCGCGTGCTAGGACCGGCGGATGCCGCGTATCCAGGATATCGCCCGCTTCATCTTCATCGTCGGAGCGCCCCGCTCCAGCACGACAACCATGGCGCGCTGGCTGAAAGCGCATCCGCAGATT
>DASTAU010000323.1:0-7808 GCA_035712425.1 Sphingomicrobium sp. | reverse complement strand
CGGCTGGCACTGCTAATTCCCCGACGGCGGCGGGGTGCTGGCCTGCTTCTGCGCCGCTTTCTCTTTTGCTTTCTTGGCGGCAGCCTTTTCTTCTTCCTTGGCCTCGCGGCGCTTCTTCGCCTCGACGTAAAGCTGATATTCGCTCGGGTGCGGATCGGTGACGAACATGCTGCCGATTTCCTGCCCCTTGGCCAAACGCTCGGCCATTTGCGCGGCGGTCAGCGCTACGCCGATCAAGTTTATTCCGGCGGACATGCATGGAGCAGGCCCTACATGTGCGCAGTCCGGAATGATCGTTCCGCCAGGCCGGACCGGACGCCCGCCGCTGCGGACCTCGCGCTTCGCCTCCATGACATCCGGATTGAGCCGATAGCCATCTGGCTTCGGCGCGCAGACGACGATGACACTGCCGTCGGTGCTTGGCGGCGGGCAGCGGTCGGATTGTGTTGAAACAACCGTCTTCGGAGGCGGCGGCGCAGGCGTTGGCGTTGGCGTTGGCGCCGGACCAGAGGTGGCCGCCTGGGCGAGCAGGAGAGCAGCGACAGACGCGACGGCCATCGTCACCTCATTTGCCCGATGACCTTGCGAGAGGATGAACCGGGTTCGCTGGCCAATTCAGTGGTGGAAATCCTTCTGCGCTTCCTGGAACCAGCCTTTTCCGGCAACCCCTTGCTCCTTTTGAGCAACCTGCGGCGGTTTCTGTTGCGGCTGGGCGCCCGGGAACGCGATGACCATGATCGCGACGGCGAGCACTCCGAGCAGCGCAAGAAGCGCCAGAAAGGGCAGCGTCGACAGAAGCATTCGCGGGGCCTCGGGCTGAGTGCGATCGGATTGGCGGCGGCCGCGGCGAAAGGTGCGTTTGCGCGCCATGGCTTCGACATAATCATCCGCGCGCGTCCATTTGTCCGCGTGCGACTCTGTCAGCCCCAGTCGCTTCATGGAGACTAGGTGCGCGTTTTATCGCGCCTTCTCAATAATCTCGCTCACAGGCCGACGCTTATTTTTTGCGTGCCAGCGCGATCGTCTTCAAGGTCTTGTCGCCGCACTTCACGTTCACGGTCTCGACTGACTGGCTGTTCGGAATTGTAGCCGTGATCGGCCACCAATTGTCAGGGCTTGCGAAGCCGGTGTCATTGACGGTGACAGTGGGGGTGACGTCGGCGGTCGCGCCGTTGATGGTCGCCGGTGAGAGGATGGCCTTGTAGCGCGGATCTTCGCGATAGGCCTTGCCGGTGACGACGACATTGCCGCTCTTGTCGAGCTTGGCCTTCCAATCCTTCGTCTCGGAATCCTTGAAGAAGCAGTAGGCCGGTTTCGGCGCTTCTGCGGCCACGCTGTTGGCAGCGTCCTGATTGGCGCCGTCGTTGGCGGATTGGCCGCAGGCTCCAAGGCCCGCAGCCGCACAGATGATGATTATGGGCTTGTGCATCTTCCCCTCTCCCAATCGCATTGGAGCGAAAGGGGGAGCGATGATCAAGTCCAGTTACTATCCGAGCGGCTGGCCGCTCTCTTCCTGCTCGAACAGGTCTGCGGCGACGTCACCGTTTGCGCTGAGGCGAACCCTGTCGCCTTCGACGTCGGCGACGAGCCCGCGCGGAATGAAATGGTGGTGCTCTTCGTGTCCGATACCGCTGTCGGCGCGGATCAGCTTGATGCGGTCGCCTTCGACACGATCGACGGTGCCGAGGTGGACGCCGTCGGCGCCGATCACTTCCATATGCTCGCGGATATTCTCGAAGCCGCTCATGACCTTCTCCTCGCTGGGAACATTGGCTCAACGCTTCGTGCGCACGGCAGGTTCACGAGCGCCCGGCGCGCTTACGCCTGTTTCCGGCACGAGTCATCCGCAAGCGCGGGTTGTGAGGCCCGGCGAGCCGCCCTAAGTCCGGCCAATGGCTGACGTCCGCACGACCACGCTTCCCGACGCCGAGACCGCGCCCGAAGCACCGCTTTCACCCACCCATGTCGCGATCCGCCGGGAGGATTATCGCCCTCCCGACTGGCTGGTGCCGGAAATCCGCCTCGATTTCGATCTCGGCACAGAGCGCACGCGGGTCCGAGCGACACTGGAAGTGACGCGCAACGGCGACCATGACCGGCCATTGCGTCTCGATGGAAGCGAGCTCGAGCTGAGCTCGGTCAAAGTCGACGGCCAGTCCGCCGAATTTCGGATGGACGGGTCCCAGCTGGTCGTCGAGCTGAGCGGCCAGCGCGCAACGGTGGAAACGGAAGTCGTGATCCATCCCGCCGCCAACACCAAGCTGATGGGCCTCTATGCTTCGGGCGGAATGCTTTGCACTCAGTGCGAAGCGGAGGGATTTCGGCGGATCACGTTCTTCCCCGACCGGCCCGACGTGCTGTCGAAATACCGGGTGCGAATGGAGGGCGACGCCAAGGCGTTCCCGATCCTTCTCTCGAACGGAAACCGGGTTTCGCATGGCGAGTCCGACGGCGGCAGCCACTGGGCCGAGTGGGAGGATCCCTTCCCCAAGCCCTGCTACCTCTTCGCGCTCGTCGCCGGCGATTTGAAGGCCAACCGCGACAGCTTCACCACCATGAGTGGTCGCAAGGTAGATCTCTCCATCTGGGTGCGCGAGGCGGACCTGCCCAAGACCCAGCACGCGATGGACAGTTTGAAGCTCGCCATGGCCTGGGACGAGAAGGTCTATGGCCGCGAGTACGACCTCGACCAGTTCAGCATCGTCGCCGTCAGCGATTTCAACATGGGCGCGATGGAGAACAAGAGCCTCAATATCTTCAACTCGGCCTACGTCCTCGCGGATCAGGAAACCGCCACCGACGGCGATTTCGACAACATCGCCCGCGTCGTCGCGCACGAATATTTCCACAATTGGTCGGGCGATCGCGTCACCTGCCGCGACTGGTTCCAGCTGAGCCTGAAGGAAGGCTTCACGGTATTCCGCGACCAGAGCTTCTCCGCCGACGTCGGAAGCGCTCCGGTCAAGCGGATCGAGGATGTGCGTGTCCTACGCGCCGTGCAGTTCCCCGAGGATCAGGGTCCGCTCGCCCACCCGGTCCGGCCCGACAGCTACATCGAGATTTCGAACTTCTACACGGCGACCGTCTATAACAAGGGCGCCGAGGTCATCCGCATGTTCCACACGGTCCTTGGCCCGGACAAGTTCCGCGCCGGCACCGATCTATATTTCGACCGGAACGATGGCGAAGCCGCGACCTGCGACGATTTCGTCGCGGCGCTGGAGGACGGGAGCGGGGTCGATCTCGAGCCGTTCAAGATCTGGTACGGACAGGCCGGAACGCCGAAGGTTCACGCTCACCTGCAGCATGATGTTGAGGCCAAGACAGCGACGCTCCACCTCGAGCAGCATGTCGATCCGACGCCGGGGCAACCAATCAAGAAACCGATGCCGATCCCCCTTCGGACCGCGCTGATCGGCCGCGACAGCGGGCACGAGATTTGCCCGGAGCGGCTGGTCGTTCTCGATCAGCCGAAGCAGAGCATCACCTTCGAGAATGTCACGGAGACGCCGCTACTCTCGATCAACCGCAATTTCTCGGCGCCGATCATCATCGAGGCGGATCGCGGCGCCGACGAGCTCGAGCGGCTGGCGCAGGCGGACACTGATCCCTTCGCCCGCTACGAAGCGATGCAGGAGCTGATGATGCGCGCGCTCGTCGCGGGTGCGCGCGGCGGTGAGGTCGACGCCGAGCCGGTAATCCGGGCGATCGGGGCTACGCTCAACTCGAACTCGCTCGACCCTGCGTTCAAGGGCGAGGCGATCCTGATGCCGAGCGAAAGTCTGATTGCCGACCGGATGGACGTTGTTAATCCGGATGCAATCCACCGGTCGCGTGAGGGCCTTCGAAAGGCTGTGGGGACGGCACTCGCGAACGAGTTGCTCGCCGCGCACAAGAGCGATGGAGTTTCAGGCGACGATTTGTCGCCAAAGGCGAAGGGAATCCGCCGGCTGCGCACTGTTGCGCTCGGCCTGATCGCCGCGGCGGACGAGGCCCAGGCGGCGAAGCTCGCCAAGACGCAGTTCGACCGGGCCGACAATATGACCGACCGGCAAGGGGCGCTCGGCATCCTGGTCTCGACCGAGACGCCCGAGCGGGCGCAGGCGCTCGACGCCTTCTATGACCGCTTCCACGACGATGCGCTGGTGCTCGACAAATGGTTCGCGCTCCAAGCCGCGGCGCAGCGCTCGGACACAGTGGACCAGGTCGCCAAGCTGGTGAAGCATCCGGATTTCGTGATGACCAATCCGAACCGGCTGCGTTCGGTCGCGGGGACGTTCGGAGGGAACCACTGGGCGTTCCATTCCGCCGATGGGCGCGGCTACGCCTTCCTCGCCGACATGATCATTGCTGCCGACAAGCTGAACCCGCAGATCGCGGCGCGGACGGTCCCGCCGTTCGGCCGCTGGCGGAGGTTCGAGCCCAAGCGCGCGGCGATGATGCGCGACGCGCTCGAACGGATCGCGGCTGCGCCGGGACTTTCGAAGGACGTCTACGAGCAGGTGACGAAGTCGCTCGCCTGATCATGCCAAGTGCCTGATAAAGGAGTATGACGCAGACGCCTGAAAGGAGGGGCCGGATATGCCTGCAACGATCGTCAGGGCCGGAGAAAGAAAGCCGCTGAACGTTTTGGGGATGCCGCTGCGTTTCCTCTGCGACGCGCGCGAAACCGGCGAGCGTTGGTCGCTGTTTGACGAGAATATTCCGCTCGGCATGGGCCCGCCGCCTCATCGGCACAATTGGGACGAGGCCTATTATGTCCTCGACGGTGAAGTCGAATTCGAAGTCGACGGCGAGCCGGTAAGGATCGGCACCGGCGATTTCGCTCGCCTTCCCGCCAACACGGTGCACGGGTTCAAGGGAGCATCACCTGGCGGAGCCCGGGTCCTGATCTTTGCGCAGCCGGGACACGCATCAGAATTTTTTGAGCAGCTGAACGACGAGGTCCGTAGCTTACCGGACGACCTCGAAAAGCTGCCGGCGATTGCTTCCCGACACGGCATCGAAATTATGCCCGCGACGGTGACCGCAACCTAACTGGCGGAATCTTCGATCGACTGCGAAGCTAACGCCTTTGCACGACCGAACCATTCCGCCAGTCAGTGGGCAGGTTCTTCACGCAGCTTCCGTACTGTTCGCGCGCATTCGCCATGAAATGCTGCACGCGCCGCTGATCGAGCGGGCCGATCTTCATCAGTAGCGGAAGCTTGGCTTGCACCCTGAGCCAGATAATCTGCTCGTCGCTGCGCAGCGCTTCAGCGGCTTCGAGCACCCGATCCTTCTCTTCGTCGGAAACCGCTCCGCCGGTACGGCGAAAGGCGCGAAGCCGCGCAAGATCGGCGCCTTCCTGAGCATTGGTACGTTCCATCAGCGGCATAATCTCATAGACGCGAGTCATGTCGCGTAGCTTGTCCTGCGGCATGTGCGCCGCGATGTCAGAGCTGTTGGCGGCATCGAGCGCGAGGCGATCGAAGGTGCGGAACTCCACCCAATAACCATCAATTGCCTTGCCGATCTCGCCACGGCTCCTGTCGCCTTCGACTGTGCCCCTGATCCTGTCCAACGCCTGGAGGACGCACGGGTGCATCGCCGCGCGCTGATACACCTGGGGGCCATCGTCCGACAGTAGCTCGTCCCGCATTGCCGCTGTCGCGACGGCTACCTTTCGGTCCCACTGCCAGCCCTGCACGACTTCCTGCGCGAGGAGGGCGACGAGGACGCCGGCGATGACGATCGCGAGCTCACGTGCGCTCTCGCGCCAGTCGAACCGTTGCTTGGCCGAGCGCTTGGCCACAGCATCCCTCTCGCCAGCTGGGGACCGCCGGCCTAACCGCCGATCCACTTTGCGACTTCGGTCGCGACCTCGTTCGCGGCGCGGTTGAGCGCGGGTCCGACGCTGGGGCCTGTGCCATCGGCCGGAGCGGACGCGGTGAAGCGGCGGGTCTCGACCTGATTGCCGGACGCGGTTGAGAGCGCCCCGTCATACACGACCACGACCTGGCCGGTCTGCGCGTCGTATCCGAACCGATCGAGCTGGCCGTTCAGGACCAGCCCCGGGTCCATCCCCGTCTGCTCGGGATTCAGGACGACCCGGTTGGTCGTACGCCGCACGGTCTCTGCGACGAGATGCTGGAACAGCCGGTCGGGCGTATCGACCCACTGGAGGTTGGTCACATATTGGACGTCGGTCGGCGAAAGCTGGACGGGAACCCGGACCGTCTGGAGCTCCTTGGGAACGGTCGGGACCGCGATCGTCACCGCTTGCCCAGCGGCAGCCGTGCGGGCGATTGGCCCGGGGTCAGCCGCTTCAGTCGTCAGCGTTTGAAGTGTCGTCGGAGCCTTCGCTCCACCGCCGAGCAAACCGCCGATCGAGCAGGCGCTGATCGTCGCCGCCAAGGCAATCCAGGCAAGAGTCCTAGTGCGCAGCCTCATTTGCTTTTCCCTGGCTTGTAGTCCGGCAGCTTTTCCGGTCCGAGTGCGCCGCCGACGCCCTGTCGGTTGATGCGGTCGGAGACCTGCTTGAGCGACTGCGACAGGTCGCGAAGGTCGTGGACCAGCTTGTTCGCTTCGGGGAGCGTTTCCTTGCTGAAGTTCTGGACGCCGGGCCGGGCGTCGCCGATCATTGCGTTGAGATTGTCGGCAGCCTGTCGTGCGGAGATGATCGCCTTGTTGAGGTTCTCGATCGATTCACGACCCGGTCCGCTGACCAGCTGGTTCGCGTTGTTCGACAGAGCGGCAACGTTGTTCGCCGCGATGCCCGCATTGTGCGAGGCGATCTTAATCTCGGCGATCGTGTCGCCCATTTCAGGCGCGTGTTTGCGTAGCTCCGCCGTGGTGGCGTCGATATTCTCGAGAATGTCGGAAATCGAATTCTGGTTCTTGTCGCTGAGCAGCTCGGTCAGGCGCTCGGTCAGGCGCTGGATGCGGTCGATGAGCTCAGGAGCGCTGTTCAGGAGCGCGCTGATTCCGCCCGAAGTCGCCGGAATGACCGGGCAACCCTGAGGACCCATCTGCTGAATAGCCGGGCGGCCGCGCTCGGCGCCGGCGAGCTGAATCTCGCTGACTCCGGTGAACCCGACGCCGTGAATTTGGGCGCTGGTTCCCTGGAGGACCGGCGTCTGCGAATCTACTTCGATCCGCACCCAGACGAACTCGGGCCGGTTTGGAAGTAGCGAGATCTTGCTGACCTGTCCGACCGGAACGCCGGAGAAGCTAACGTTGGAGCCCTTGTTGAGCCCACCGACGCCCTCAGCGAAATAGATGTCGTAGCATTTCGTCTGCTTGTTCGAGAGTCCGGCAAGCCAGACAATGAACAACAACGCGCCGACGAGCAGGGCCACCGTTACGGCGCCGACCATCACATAGTTCGAGCGGGTCTCCACTACGGCAGCGCCCCTTCGTTGTGCTCTTCATAGCTTTGCGCCGCGGTGCGTCCCCGTGGCCCGTTAAAATATTCTTGTATCCAAGGATGGTCCAAAGCCAATAGTTCCGGAATCGTTCCGACCGCAATCATCTTCTTGTCCGCGAGCACGGCGACGCGATCGCAGATGGCGTGAAGCGTATCGAGGTCGTGCGTGATCAGGAAGACTGTGAGATCGAGCCGCTCCTGGAGCGATTTGATCAACTCGTCGAACGCTGCAGCCGCAATCGGATCGAGACCGGCCGTCGGCTCGTCGAGGAATAGCAGTTCAGGATCGAGAGCGAGCGCGCGCGCGAGGCCCGCGCGCTTGATCATGCCACCCGACAGTTCCGACGGATATTTCGGTCCGGCGTCCGGCCTCAGCCCGCCCATCGCGATCTTGTAGGAA
>DASTAU010000322.1:0-3892 GCA_035712425.1 Sphingomicrobium sp. | reverse complement strand
GTTCATCGCTTTGAGGATGCGGTCGCTCCCCGACTGCACCGGCAAGTGGAGGTAGGGCATGAGCTTATCGACCTTGGCATGAGCGGCGATCAGCTCGTCTTTCATGTCGGCGGGATGGCTGGTCGTGTAGCGGATGCGCTCCAGGCCATCGATCTTCGCCAGCGCCCGGATGAGGTCCGCGAAGCCGCTCCCGTCGTGAGCCCACGCATTCACATTCTGGCCGAGCAAAACGATCTCTCGCGCGCCTCCGTCGACCAGTGCATGCGCCTCGGCGATAATGTCGCGCTGCGGGCGCGAGATCTCCGACCCGCGCGTGTAGGGCACGACGCAATAAGTGCAGAATTTATCGCAGCCTTCCTGGATGGTGAGGAAGGAGCTGGGGTTGGCGCGGCGGCGGGCGGGGAAGGCTTCGAACTTGCTGATTGCCGGCATGTCGGTGTCGACGGGACGTCCGCCACGAACCGCCTCCGCGACCATCCGAGGCAGACGGTGATAGGCCTGTGGGCCGACGACGATGTCGATCATCGGCGAGCGGCGCTTCGCTTCGGCGCCTTCCGCCTGCGCGACGCAGCCGGCGAGCGCGATCAGCGGCTTCGATCCGTCATCACGTCGGAGACGACCGACGTCCGAATAAGCCTTCTCGGCAGCCTTTTCGCGAATGTGGCACGTGTTGAGAACAACGAGGTCGGCGTCGTCGCCTTCGGCGGCGGCGGTCATGCCTTGAGCGGTGAGCAATTCGCTCATCCGATCGCCGTCGTAGACGTTCATCTGGCAGCCGAAACTTTTGATTTTGAAAGTCTTGGGGGTCATTCAGCCTCGCCTATAGGCGAGTGCGCGGGCGACTTGAAGCCGAGGCTTTTGGCGATCGCTTCACATGCCTCAGCGGTCAGCTGCTTGCGGTCGCCGGAGCGGTCGAGCGGTTCTAGGACTCGGACCGTGACCGGAAGCGCTCCCTTTCGGGCGAGGAGGCGAAGGACGTTGTCCTTGCCGGATTCGATCCACCAGCCGATTTCCGGTGCAGCGGATCCATAGTCCATCACGACGGGCCGAACGGCGACGTCTTTCGCCGCGTAATTCGCGGCTTCGAGCAAGGTCGAACGGAAGGGGAGAAGGTGGCTGCCGGGCCCCGTCGTTCCCTCGGGAAAAAGCACGACAGGCTTCGTGCCCTCCAGCGCCTCGGCGATGGCGATTGCCTGGCTCTTGGCTCCACTGCGCGCCGTCCGCCGAACGTAAACGGTGCTGTTCTGGTCGGCGAGCCAGTGGATGAATGGATGGCCGAGCTCGGCTTTGGACACGAAGGCGCAATTGGTCGCGCCGCCGAGCACGAGAATGTCTAGCCAGGTCACATGGTTCGAAACTAGCAGAGTATGCGGAAAGATCGGCTCGCCTTCGCGCCGGACCCGGGCGCCGACGATCCAGGCCGCCGCTCCAAGGAACCATGGCGGCCACGGCGAGCGGCGGAGCAAAGACTTCGTGATGACGTGAAGCGGCCCGCAGATGGCGAAAAGGAGCAGCAGCCCCGCTATTCGCAGGACCGCGCGCGCGTTCAGGCCCGGCGCCTTACCGATCGCGATCGAGCGAAACTCCGTACAGCTCCATCCGGTGATCGACGAGCCGGAAGCCGAGCTTCTCGGCGATGCGCTTCTGAAGCAGCTCCAGCTCGTCGTCGACGAACTCGATGACGTTGCCGGTCTCGACGTCGATCAAATGGTCGTGATGTGCCTCTGACGCCGCCTCGTAACGCGAGCGGCCGTCGCCGAACTCGTGGCGTTCGAGGATTCCCGCCTCCTCGAACAGCCGAACGGTCCGGTACACGGTCGCGATCGAGATGTTCGGATCGACCGCAGCGGCGCGTGCATGAAGGGTCTCGACGTCCGGGTGATCCTCGCTGTCGCCGAGGACGCGCGCGATCACCTTGCGCTGCTCGGTGATTCGAAGGCCCTTGTCGGCGCACAGCGCCTCAATATCGATAGTGCGCGTCATATCGACAAATTAGGTGCGCGCCGGGCGATCGTCCAGCGGAAGCGCCTACTTGC
This sequence comes from Sphingomicrobium sp., assembly GCA_035712425.1. Taxonomy (GTDB): domain Bacteria; phylum Pseudomonadota; class Alphaproteobacteria; order Sphingomonadales; family Sphingomonadaceae; genus Sphingomicrobium. Next base: position 1,856 of record DASTAU010000322.1, on the reverse strand, counting down.
GCGTTCGACGCCGCTTGGTTCCAAGGCCGATCGACTTGGCGAGGCTCCGGCGCTGTTCGGCATAATTGGGAGCGACCATCGGATAGTCGGCGGAAAGTCCCCACTTCTGCCGATATTGATCGGGGGTCATGTTGTAATGGGTCATCAGATGCCGCTTCAGCATCTTCAGCTTTTTCCCGTCTTCGAGACAGACGATGTAATCGGGCTTGATTGACGAACGGATCGATACTTTGGGCTCCGGCTTCGCCTCCGGAGCGCTCGACGAGCGCGAAATCCCGGTGAGCGCGGAGTGGACGTTCTGGATCAGGTTGGGAAGGTCGTTGACCGCCACGCTGTTGTTGCTGACGTGGGCGGCGACGATGTCGGCAGTCAAAGTCAGCAGCGTGTCTTCGGCACTTTCAATGTCGGCCATAAAGAGTTCCCGAGAAAATAAGTGAGCAGAGGCACGAGCAGAAAAACTGCCCGCAACTTGCGATTTAGACTTGGGAACTGACTGACGCAATAGTCGCGAAGAAGCGCGAAAGACAAGAATCTTAACTAAAGTTCATGTGCAAGCGTGATTGCGTCGTACCTCTTGCCGTCGACCGCGTGATAATAGTTACGGCGCCTGCCGACCGGAGAGAAACCGGTTCCCAGATACATGGCGGTCGCGGGGTTGCCGTCGCGTACTTCGAGATGAACCCGGCTGACGCCCTCGCCGCGGGCGCGATTGAGGAAGTCATTGAGAAGCAAGGTGCCGACGCCCTGCCGATGGCGACCGGGAAGGACCGCGATCAGCAAGAGTTCGGATTCGTCGGCGACCGTCCGGGCCAATGAAAAGCCGATGGTGCTTCCGGTCGTGCGATCGAGCGCAATCATCAGGTCGACACCCGCCATCGGGAGGATCCCGCTGAGCTGCGAGCGGGTCCAGGCCTCGCCGAACTTGTCGCCGAATGCGGACTCCATGATCCGCATGACAGAGTCGATGCAGTCCACGCTTGCGGGCTCGATCACGATTTCGTCGGCGATCGCGGGCGTGGCCATTACGCAGCCTCCCGGACTTTCGCATCGGGTGCGCGCGCGTAGACCGGCTTGGGGGGCAGGGAGCGAAGCGATTGCGGAAGCTTGAGGGCATTCGCGGCCGATGGCCACGCCTCTCGCGCCTCGCCCGATCCGCGCGCATCGACCAAGCGCGGAGCGCCCGAACCGATCACCAGCGAGGCGGTCGTGAAGCGCGCGGCTTCGTCCGGAACGAGGTTGCGAAGCTCGGTCGTCGGCTCTGCCGTCATGGCGTCGAACTGCTGGACGAACAGCTCCCCGTGGCCGCCGACGACCGCCGCCGCGACAGCGCCATCGTTCGCCGCTCCCGCTGCCAGGAGCGCGAGAGATGACATGCCATGCAACTCGGCGTTCCAGCCGATCGCGAGGCCATGAGCTGCCGCGATCGCGACGCGAATTCCGGTGAAGCTTCCAGGGCCAACGCCAACGAGGATGCAATCCGCGCCCCGGCCATCGAGGAGTTCAGCGATCATCGGCACCAGCCGCTCCGAATGGCCGCGTCCGATCAGCTCGTCGCGCTGCGCGACGCAGACGTCGCCGTCGAACAGAGCGGCGGTGCAGGCGGCACTCGACGTGTCGAACGCGAGAAGCATGACGGGATAGTGGACACATGCGGACGGAACCCGCAAGTGCCTGAATTAAATCGCCTCTACGGATTCCACTTCGGGGACGTAGTGGCGGATGAGGCTTTCGATGCCGCGCTTCAGTGTTACGGTCGAGGACGGGCAGCCCGAGCAGGCGCCATGCATCGACAAATAGAGCCGGCCGTCGCGATAGCCCTTGTAGGCGATGTCGCCGCCGTCCTGCGCGACCGCGGG
>DASTAU010000321.1:0-3020 GCA_035712425.1 Sphingomicrobium sp. | reverse complement strand
TGCCCTCCATCCAGCATCGGGACTGGCAAGAGGTTGATGAATCCGAGATTAATTGAGAACAAGGCGAGCAGATCGATGAACGGCAATACGCCCAACGATGCCGCCTGTCCGGCGACCTGAGCGATCTTGATTGGCCCCCCGACATCTTCGCGAGAACCCTCGCCGATTACCAACTTCGCGACGCTTTCGATCACCGCAGCAGTAATGCGGCTCGTATAGGTGATCGCCATCGGAATCGCTTCGGTGACCGGAACTGGCGCGGGAGAGATTCCCAATAAGCCAACCGTCACATTTTTTCCTGTAGTATCCTTCAGCGTCTCGGCACCGATGGTGAGTCGAACCTCGCTCGGCCCACCATCTCGTTCGAATACGACCGTGACAGAATGGTGGGGCAAAGGTTCTACTGCTGCGCGAATATCGTTGAAGGTTTCGGTTTTCGCGCCGCCCACGGCGATAATTCTATCGCCAGGCTGCAATCCAGCGGTCGCGGCTGCGCTCTTTGGCTGGATAGATCCTACCCTATTGCTGAGGGGCGCGGAATAAAGGGAGAAGAATGCAACGTAGATTGCGATCGCGAGGATGAAATTGGCGACTGGTCCAGCGAGAACAACCAGAAAGCGTTGCCAAACCGGGCGAATCTGAAATGCGCGGTCGCGCAGCTCAGGCGGAATTTCATCGAGGTCGGCCGGGTTGCTTGCCGGAGTCATGTCCCCGATGAATTTCACATAGCCGCCGAGCGGGATCCAGGCGACCTTCCACCGCGTCCCCTGCTTATCGGTCCATCCGATCAACTCGCGGCCGAATCCAATCGAGAAAATCTCCGCGGGAATTCGGAACCAGCGAGCGACGAGATAATGGCCGAGCTCGTGGAAGAAGACGAGCGGGCCCAGCGCGCAGACGAACGCGATGAGGATGAGCCAGATGGGCGGTTGTCCGAGCATCAGTGACAAGTCGCTTTCACTTCAGTCTCGACATGCTCGCGGGTGCGACGGTCGATGTCGAGGACGTCCGGAATTGAGCGCGGTGCGGCAAAATCCAGCTCGTCCAAGGCTCGTTGCACCAGGGCGACGATATCCGGGAAGCGGATGCCGCCTGCAAGAAAACTCGCGACGGCCACCTCATTCGCAGCATTGAGGACGATCGGGGCCGAGCCGCCGCTTTCAAGCGCCTGGCGCGCCACCCGAAGCGCCGGGAAGCGCTCGACGTCGGGCGGCTCGAAATCCAGCCGCGCGATGGCGGCGAGATCGAGACGGCGAGCCCCGGTCTCCACCCGCTCGGGCCAGGCCAGCGCATAGGCTATCGGGATTCGCATGTCGGGACTCCCAAGCTGGGCGAGCATCGATCCGTCCACAAACTCCACCAGCGAATGAACGACCGACTGAGGGTGCACCACGATGTCGATCCGGTCCGACGTCAGCCCGAACAGGTAGCGCGCCTCGATCAACTCGAGCCCTTTGTTCATCATCGTCGCTGAGTCTACCGAGATCTTGGCGCCCATCGACCAGTTTGGATGAGCGACGGCCTCCTCGGGAGTGGCGGCGGCAATCCTGTCCACGGGTGCATCTCTGAACGGGCCGCCGCTCGCGGTCAGGATTATTCTTGCAACGTCCTCTTTACGGCTGCCCGCAAGGCATTGGAAAATTGCATTATGCTCGCTGTCGATGGGCAGGATGACCGTTCCGCTTGCTTGTGCAGCCTGGGTCATCAACTCGCCGGCGGTGACGAGGGCCTCCTTGTTGGCGAGCGCGACCGTTTTCCCCGCCTCGACGGCTGCCATGACCGGCTTGAGACCGGCGCAACCGACGATGGCGGCGATCACGAGGTCGGCATCGCCGCACGCGGCCTCGACGAGCGCTGAGCTGCCGGCGGCGCATCTGCATCCGGTCCCGGCTAACAGCTGCCGTAGTTCCCCCAGCCGGGACTCGTTGGCAATTACCGCGAGCTTTGCGCCCGTGCGGCGGGCTATGTCGGCAAGCGCCTCGACACTCATCGCGGCCGTCACCGCGACCACCTCGAAACGATCGCGGTTGTACTCGACCAGATCGAGTGTCGACTTCCCAATCGAACCGGTCGCGCCGAGGATTGCGATCTTTCGTTTCACGTTAGCCCCAGTAGCTGGGCTGCGGCGGTAAGCACAGCCACGGGAACCAGTCCATCCAGACGGTCAAGCACTCCGCCATGGCCCGGTAGCCAGCTTCCACTGTCCTTGACCCCTGCCCGCCGCTTCATCCCGCTTTCGAACAGGTCGCCACCTTGCGCTGCGATGGCGAACAAGGGCGCGAGAGGCAGCAAGGCATGCCCAAGGCCCGTTGCGAGAGCCCACGCTCCGCCGAACAATGCAGCGGCCGCAATGCCTCCATAAAGGCCTTCAACGGTCTTTCCGGGACTGATCGTCGGGGCGAGCTTTCGGCGTCCGAAGCGCCGGCCGGCGAAATAGGCGCCGATATCCGTCGACCAGGTCACGATGAATACCCAGAGGAGAAGATAAAATCGATGCTCGTCCCATCCGCGCACCCACAGGAGGGCGATCGCAGGCAGCAAGGCGTAGAAAAAGCCCGAAATGTACCAGGCAGGTCCCCAACCGCGGACAAGCCTCGTCCATTCGTAGAACATTGCCGTCGCGACGGCCGCGACAAAGAGAGCGAAGGGGTAGCCGCCAACAACCGCCGCCAGGAGGGCGATCGCGATCAGCAGCAGACCGGTTGCGGTGCGAATGCCGAGTTCGTTCACCGACCACCAAAGCGGCGCTCGCGCGCCGCATATTGTTCAAGCGCCTCCGCGAACGCCTTCTCATCGAATTCGGGCCAGAGGAGATCGAGGAACATCAGCTCGGCGTAGGCCGCCTGCCAAAGCAGGAAATTGGAAAGCCTGACCTCGCCGGACGTGCGGATGAGCAGATCGAGGTCCGGAAGCCCGTGGGTCTCGAGCTCGGCTGAAATCGCACCTTCGTCGATGCCTTCCGGGTCGATTTCGCCAGCAGCGGATTTCCGCGCCAGCAGCTTCGCGGCGCCGGCGATCTC
>DASTAU010000320.1:0-6386 GCA_035712425.1 Sphingomicrobium sp. | reverse complement strand
GCGATCTGCTGTTTATGACGTTCGATCAGGTTCGCCATCGGTCGACGATACCGCCGACCTTCCAAACCTGCAGACTTTCTTGGTTTCGGCTACGCCGGATGAGATGAGAAGGCCCACCTCCTAAACGCAGTCGCAACATGTGCGCTGCAAATCAAACGTGCTCGAGGCACAAAGAAGAAAGGAGATGGGCCATGAAGAAGTCTAACAAGGCGAACGCAGCGCAGGCGAGGACAGCAGCAAAAGTGAAACAGCAGCCAATCGATTGGAAGCGCGTGGTGACCGTCGGGATTGATCTCGGTGATCGATTCAGCCACTTCTGCGCGTTGGCCGACGACGGATCAGTGGTCGCCGAAGGGCGCGTGGCGACGACGCCAGGAGCGGTCGAGCTTCTCTTCAAGATCTCCCGCAAGAGGATCGCCATGGAAGCAGGTACGCATTCTCCGTGGATGAGTCGCCTGCTAACGCGACTGGGTCACGAGGTCATCGTGGCCAACTCACGCAAGCTGCGGCTGATCTACGAAAACCAGCACAAGAGCGATCGCGTGGACGCCGAGTATCTGGCGCGAGTGGCGAGGCTCGATCCGAAGCTGCTTGGCGCGATCGAGCATCGCAGCGAGGTTGGGCAATGCCACCTGTCCCTCATCCGCGCACGCGACACGCTGGTGCGAAGCCGCGCGCGGCTCATTCAGCATGTACGCTCGGCGATCAAGTCACTCGGCGAACGGATTCCATCCGGCACGGCCGAAGCGTTTCATAAGCGGGCCAGCAGCAGCATTCCTGAAGGTCTGCGCGAGGCACTGCTGCCGCTCGTTGCGGTGATCGAACAGCTCACCGCTCGCATCAAGGAGTACGACCGAAAGGTCGAACAGCTCGCCGAGGATCGGTATCCCGACACCGCAGCGCTCACGCAGGTGTGCGGAGTCGGATCGCTCACGGCGCTGGCGTACATCCTGACACTCGAAGACGAGCAGCGTTACCGGCGCAGCCGCAGCGTCGGAGCCTGGCTTGGTCTGGTGCCAGGTCAGCACGATTCCGGCGAGAGCCAGCCGCAACGACGCATCACCAAGGAAGGAGATGCGTATCTTCGCCGCCTGCTGGTCGGCTGCGCGCAGTACATCCTCGGTCCGTTCGCCGCCGACAGCGATCTTCGCCGGCACGGTCTGCTGATCGCAGCTCGCGGCGGAAGCAACGCCAAGAAGCGAGCCGTCGTTGCCGTCGCACGCAAACTGGCTGTCCTGCTCCATCACCTCTGGCGAACTCGCGAAGTGTACGAACCGCTTCACAACGCCGGCGAACAAGACGCCGCGGCGTAGATCGACCAAACGACCAAACAAGTAGCGAAGAGAAAGCAGCAGCGAAGAGAAACGAACGAACACGTCGATGCCCAGTCCGATCGACTGCGACCTACCTACTGGCGCCGCGCGAGCGGCAGACCGACCGCCGGATTGCAGCGATCAACTGGAACGGATCTCAGCATGCACCCAGCTCGCTCGAAGAGCTGACCAAGAGTGCGGATGGAGGCGCGGTCCACGACGTTGGTATCGCTTCGATCGCTCGCCGAACAGATACGTCAGAAGCAGCGGTGGGCCGCCACGTCGGCCGTTGACAGATAGGGCCTTCTCATGGAGAGGTAGGGAATGGCGGCGGTAAGTCACACCCAGGCGAGAGAGAGATGCAGGACACGCGAGAGGAACTGGGGCGAACGGCACCTCCGCCGGAGCAACCGGCTGTTGCTGGCGAGGCGGTCGCCGCATTTGAGGAGGCGTACCTGCGATATGCACCGAGGTTACAGAGGATCGCGATCAGCAGATTCCGGATCGAGGCCGGAGACGCGGAAGTGCTCGTGCAGGAAGTGTTCACCACGTACTTCCAGCACGCTGCCGACGTCGAGAAGCTGGAGCCGTATCTGATCGGCGCCATCTGCAACGCGTCGCGAAACTTCCTGCGGCGATCGTCAGCAGCGAAGGCTCTTTTCTGTGGCGAAGAGCCGTGTGCGGCGACACCGAACGACGCCCTGCTCGACGAGCTTGAACGCAAGACATTGGTTTCGCAGATGCTCGCGCGGGTGGACCGTCCGTGCCGAGAGCTGCTGCACCGCTTCTACGTGAACGGCGAAGGCACCGAAGCCCTTGCCGAGGCGTTCGGATTGGAATGCCGAGGTTCGGTGAAGGTGAAGCTCTTCAAGTGCCGTAAACGTGCGCTGGAAGCGTATCGATCGATCATGGAGAGGTCGTGATGGGTGAGCACATTTCGAACTCGGAATTATCCGTGTTCGCACATGACAAGTTGACGTTCGAGCGCGAGCGCCGCGAGGAAATCGAGAGTCACCTCGCGAACTGCGCGGAGTGCGGCGCTACATACGACTTCTACTCGGTTGCCGAAGAGGACCTCGGCGACCTGGCCGTGTGGCAGCCGATCATCGGATCGACGGCCGCAGCGATGCGGGCCTACGCGAACCAATGCGCTGCGGAGGATGCCGAAGCGGACGAGCTGCTCAAGGAGTATTTCGAGAACCCCCGGAAAGCGGCGGTAGCGAACATCAGGAATCAGCGAAAGTTTCACACGGGCGGCGTTGTGCGGCGGCTGAATGCAAAGGCGCACGAGACCGTGGCGAGCGAGCCTCTGGAAGCGCTGATCTTCGCTGATCTAGCGGCCGCCGTAGCGGAGCTGCTGCCAGACGGTACGTACCCGAACAACGCGGTTTACGAACTGCGCGGGACAGCTGCGAAAGAGCGAGCGAATGCTTTGCTGCGGCTGGCGGAATTCGACGAGGCGCTGAAAGCGCTGGAGCAGGCGGCGAATGCATACGAGCATCTTCGGTCGTCTGGTCAAGGACTCGCGTCAGTGGAGCTCGTCCGCGCTGCGGTGTATTACGAGCGTGGGGAGTTACAAGAAGCAGCGAAATACGTGGCGCTCGCGGAGCAGGGCTACGCGCACCTTGGTTTGGAGCGGCAACGGATGAAGGCTGTCCTGCTGCGCGGCCAGGTCGCGTACGAATCGCTGCGGTACGCGGAATCAGGCGCGATCATGCAGAACGTTATGCGGTTCGGCGAGAAGATCGGCGATGCCGCCTGGGTGGCTCGCGGTTCGTACTGCCGCGCGTTGTGCGAATTGGAACTGGGCAACCTGAGTGAAGCGAGCATGCTGTTTGGCGCAGCGTTGATGATTTTTCGTGAAGTAGGACCGACGGAAGATCGAATCAGCACAGAGTGGGGGTTAGCTCGGGTCGTGTTGCATGACGGCAAAGCACGCGATGCAGTGCGGCAGTTGCGTGATGTCATCGCGGCATTTGAAGACCTCGGCAGGGTGACCAATGTGGCACTCGCTGGAATCGATTTGGCGGAAGCGTTGCTGGTGCTCGAGCGATGGGATGAGATAGTGAAGATTGCGGCGCACGCATTCCGCGTATTAAAGAAAGCCGGCCACCTAACGGGAGCGTTGACGGCGCTGGCTTACCTGAAGGAAGCGGCTGCGAAGCGGCAACTAACACCACAAACGCTTAAGGCCGTTCGAGAGTACCTGCGCGAGTGGAGCGCGAGCCCGACTTCCTATTCATGCCGCCGCCCATCGCACGATAACCGCTCCCCCTGAGGCGCAACCCTCATTCGTGAGGGCGCCCTCCCATTCGCTGGCCACAAGGCTGGCGCGGAGGGCTTATGCGAGGTGTATCTAGGTGGACTTCTCGGATGGCACCGCTTTTGGCGGTGTTCCTTATTTACGGGGCGGCAACTGCGTGGGCTGCGGAACCGCCAGCGGCACCTACTGACCCGCCGCAAGCACGTATGAATCCGCCGGTTGGCGTGGCGACGCAAGCGCGTCTTAGCCCACCGGTGGGAATAGCGCCGCCGGACGACGATCGCGAAGCGCGCCTGCAGCCACCGGTCGGTGCGAGCACGCAGGCGCGTCTTGGCCCCCCGGTCGGTACACCGACTTCGGATCAGAGGTCACTCTTCGACAGGATCCTGCTCTGGCTGCAGTTGCGGATCAGCATTCCGCACGGGTAGCGCGCGCCTGTTGTGAGTTGCGACGGGCGGGTCGAAGACGAGCCCGCACGGCCCCGGTGTAACAAATTGAGCGGGGCTTAAGAAATGCGACGGGAAATCGCGTTCGGACCGGCCCTTAGCCGGTAGTCCGTTCGCCGGACGATTGATTGCAGAAAGGCAAGAATCTGTCGATCAATAGGCGATGACTGCGGTTGCGAACTCGGGAACGAGGAACATGTTTTTGAGCGTGAGGCCGGCGATGGCGACGTGTCGACCGAACTGTGTGAGGTAGTACTTGTAAGTCTTGCCGACCTTCTTGATGATCCCGTGCAGTCGGAGCCGTTTGAGCAGGCGCGAGATCTGTGACGGACGGAACTGCTTGAGGTGCTGGCGTAGCGAGCGGTTGCGGAAGCCGTGGATCAGGAACTCGCCGCGACAGAGAACCTCGAACAACGACTGATCGTCATCGTCGAACAGGTTGAACCCGCGATAGTGATGCTCGCGTTCTTCTACAGGCTCGGAGATCTTCGACAATGCCTTGAGCCCCGGCGTGGGGTCGTCGATCGAGGAGAGGAACTGGATGTAGCGGTCGTTGGCTGCTCGGGAGATGGAGGCCAGATCGGGAGAGAGCGAGTAGATTGACTTGCGAAGGGCGGCGAGCTTAAAGACCCGCTGACCGTCGCGCTGTTCCACCATCCGGTGGTGTCGAAAGAATGAGACATCGTTCGTCGTGGTCTCGACGCGAAGAATGAAGCCGTGCTTGTCGTACATCTTGATCGAGGCTGGTCCGAGGTAATGGCGAATGCGAGTCCCTTCGATGCGCAGACCGTGATGACGGATAGACAGGTCGCCGCCAGTCTCGCGCTCGCCGATGCGTGAGCGTCCGAGGAACGTGGCGACGTCGTCGACCTTCACGGCGTGAATGGCCGTTCGGCTCAAGTGCTCGTAGAGCGGAGCGAGATCGGCTGCGTTGCGGAAGACGATATCGGTGGCGTATTCGGCTTGCAGGATGCTCCAGTGATAGTGGCCGAGCGGTTCGAGATCGGGAAGATATCGGGCTACGGCGGCATCGAGGCGCGTGTGCAGTTGCTTCACCATCAGCCGATCCGAGAGCTGCTGGGCCTTCTCCCAGTCGTCGATCGCAGCGAAGGCGTTGTCCTGCAACTCGTAGGAGATGTTGGCGCTGCGGAGCTTTGAAGCGAGCCAGTTATGGCCGTTCAGGTAGAACAGAGCGCGGAACGGACACCACGTCGGAACGGCCAGGAAACACAGCCCGAGCATCTCGTCGATGAAGTAGAAGTAGTAGTGGAGGCACTTGCCGCGGTCGCGGCGGATGAAGGTGTTGCCGGTCTTCTTGTCGTGCCATGGCTCGTAGGTCGGGCACGGCTCCATAGCCGAAAAGATGTGAACCAACCCCGGCTTGTTCCCTCGTGTGGCGAGAATCTGCTGAATGCGATCTTCCTTGCGGAAGTTCTTCATGCGCTGGATGTACTCGATCTCCAGGCCTTCCTCGGCCGCCAGCCGCTCGGTGTGAGCGCGAATGGCATCGCGGAACGGCTGCGCGAACTGCTTGGCGTAGTCGAACAAGCGGATGCCTCGACGATCGAGCTCGGTGGCCATCGCCTGCGGGTACGCCACGCTTGGCAGCGTGCCCTGAAGCACCAGCCGGTCGAAGCAGGACAGGACGCCCGCGATCTGCTGTTTATGACGTTCGATCAGGTTCGCCATCGGTCGACGATACCGCCGACCTTCCAAACCTGCAGACTTTCTTGGTTTCGGCTACGCCGAGGTAGGGAAAGGTGCAGTTCCCGACACACCTATGACTGAGGAACGACGCAACCCAATGCTTGCAACGGAGACTCCGGCGGACACGGCAACGGCGATGGGCGCAGCACAAGCGCCTGGTGCATGCGATCCCGAGTTCGAAGAGCTTTACCAAACCTACTTTCCACTGCTGCGCCGCATCGCCATCCGGAAGTTTCAGATCCCCATGGGGGACGTCGATGAGTTGGTCCAAGACGTCTTTGCGACCTATCTCACGCATATCGCGCGAGTGCGGGCGATCCGCCCGTACCTCATCGGCGGCATCTGCAATGCGGCGCGGCAATACTGGCGCGAGGCAGAGGCGGCGCGGAACGTGTTCTGCGATACCGATTCCGAACCGGCGTCGCGCGACGACGCGATGCTGGACGCGATCATCCGCAATTCCCTGATGTCGGCGGCGTTGGCGCGGCTCGGACCGAGCTGCCGCGAGACCCTCCGCCGGTTTTACCTCGATGGAGAGAGCGCGATCGATATCGCCTCCTCCCGAGCGACGACACAGAACTCCATTCTCCAGATCCTGAGCTACTGCCGACGCCGCGTCCGTGCCGCCTATCGCGAGATGAGGGGGGACAGCTGATT
>DASTAU010000319.1:0-2740 GCA_035712425.1 Sphingomicrobium sp. | reverse complement strand
AACCCGCGCCTTCGCGGCGGCTTCGTGAACCGCAACTTCACGATCCATTATGCGGGCGGCAAGGACCTGACTCTGGTGACCTATGCCGAACCCGGCGCGAACGGCCGGTGGGAACAGTTCATGATCATGCCGGAGTAGCGGGGTCTTCCTCGCTCTTCGCGCCGAACACTTTCGCCAGAGCTTCGTACCGCTCCGCCAGTTCCGTATGAATTGCGGCTACGCGCCAGTGACGCGAACGATCACCCAACGCTCGCTCCTCCTGTTCGCGATCGGCAAAATAGCGCGCGTGAGCTTCGTCGGTCATCGGTCGCTGCAACGAAGAACAGCTTTTGCGGTTCCAATGCATCTCGCCGACGCGAAGCAACCGTTAGTCGACCAGGCGACTCTCCCGTCATCTGCCATTCACACGGCGAGGCCATTGATCGATTCCGACAGGGGCGGATCGAGATGCGGAGACCGCACGTGGACATCAATTATCTGTTCCTTCGTCAGCAGATCGAAAGAAGCCGGGCCGAGGCAGCGGAGTCGGACATTGCCCGCAGGATCCACGAACAGATGGCCGACGAATATGAGCGGCTGATCGCGGACGCGACCGGCGGCCGAGTCACCTTCGCGCACGTGCCGCAGGCGACAGTCGCTCCTCCGCAAACTTGACTCGCGGCTGATCTCACCGTCCAGCTTCCGATCATTTCACAGGAGCTGGACCATTGCGCGTTGCAGTGATCGGCCTCGGCCGAATGGGAGCCAATATTTCTCGCCGATTGATGCGCGGCGGGCATGAGGTCGTGGGGTTCGATCGCGATCAGGAAAGCGTCAGAAAACTGGCCGGGGAAGGCATAGACGGCGCCGCGTCGCTCGACGATGTCGTTTCGAAGCTCGCGACCCCGCGGATATTCTGGGTGATGCTCCCGGCCGGCGGACCGACCGAGGAAACCGTCGCTGCGCTGGCAGCTAAGTCGCAGCAGGGGGACGTGATCATCGATGGCGGCAACACTTTCTTCAAAGACGACATCCGCCGTTCGAGCGAATGCGCTGCAAAAGGCGTCCACTATGTCGACGTCGGTACATCGGGCGGAGTCTGGGGTCTCGAGCGCGGCTATTGCCTGATGATCGGCGGCGACAAGCCAGTCGTCGACATGCTCGACCCCATTTTCGACACGCTCGCACCGGGATATGGCACCATACCGCGCACGCGGGGTCGCGTCGGAAGCGATGACCGGGCCGAGCGCGGCTACATTCACGCCGGCCCGGCGGGTGCCGGGCATTTCGTGAAGATGGTCCACAACGGCATCGAGTACGGGTTGATGCAGGCCTATGCCGAGGGCTTCGACCTGCTGAGAGGCCGCGCATCCGAACGACTTCCCGAGGATCAGCGATTCGAGATCAACCTGCCGAACGTCGCTGAAGTCTGGCGCCGTGGCTCGGTCATCTCATCGTGGCTCCTCGATCTCTGCGCCATCGAGCTGGCGGGCGATCCTGGCCTCGACCAGTTCGCCGGCCACGTCGCCGACAGCGGCGAGGGCCAATGGACTGTCGACGCCGCGATGGAAGAGGCTGTTCCCGCCAACGTCCTCACCACCGCGCTGTTCGCACGCTACCGCAGCAGGATGGATGAGAGCTTCGCCGACAAATTGCTCTCCGCCATGCGCTTCGGGTTCGGCGGCCATGTCGAGAAGCCGCAGTGAGCGTCACCGGCGGGTGCCTGTGCGGCGACGTTCGAATTGCCGCATCGGGTCAACCGTACCGGGTCGGCATCTGCCACTGCCTGAATTGCCGCAAGCACCATGGCGCCCTCTTCCACGCATCGGCGATCTTCCCGCAGGATGCGGTGACGATCGAAGGCGAAACGCGCGACTTCAACGGACGTCATTTCTGTGCGCGCTGCGGATCATCGGTCTTTGGACGTAGCGGCGACGAAGTCGAGGTGAACTTGGGAGCACTCGATTCAATTAATCAGTTCAGGCCGACTTATGAGCTGTGGTCCATCCGACGCGAATCCTGGCTTCCACCGTTCTCCTTGAGCAGGCGATACCGGCGAGATCGTGAGGGAACGGGTCGCAACGAAGGCTAGGTTCATCGCGCCTTCGCCTTCGCGTGAGCGGATTTCGCCGCTACAGCCATGCGCATGACCGACTTCGCTTCTCTCCTCGTTCCCGATCGCGGCCAGAAGGCGCGCCCAATTCATCTTGTCGACAAAAACAGCTTCGAGGGCTGGCTGAAAAAGCGGCCCGTCGAAGACCGCGCGCTGCTTGCCGCCCATCGCTTCGACGGCAAGACCCAGCACGCATTCGCGATCTTTCCGCGCGGCAACGAGTTTGAGGTTGCCGCTGCCGTCAAGGATTCGAAGAAGCTGTCGCCCTGGTGCCTTGCGGCGCTCGCTGAAAAGCTGCCCGAAGGAACGTACAAGCTCGCGGACGGAGATCCAGACCTGGCGGGTCTCGGCTGGCTCCTCGCCCAGCATCGCTTCGATGCCTATCGATCGAAGGCAAAGGATGACCGCGGTCCGCGCGTCCTGGTTAGCCAGGAGCCGGCGAAGATCGAACCGGTCGTGAAGCTCGCCGAGGCCACTGCGCTGGTCCGCGACCTCGTCGACATGCCGGCCGCGGACCTCGGCCCGGCCGAGCTTGAGAAAGCCGCCGCTGACCTCGCCAATCGATCCGGCGCGCAGCTTCGAGTTACCAGTGGAGCTGAGCTTGCCGAGGGCTATCCGCTTATCGCAGCCGTCGGAGGCGCAGCGACG
>DASTAU010000318.1:0-3323 GCA_035712425.1 Sphingomicrobium sp. | reverse complement strand
GGGCAGCATGCGTGCAAGGTGGCCGATGCGCTGGGGATGGAACGAATCCTCATTCATCCGCTTGCGGGCGTGCTTTCCGCTTACGGCATTGGAATCGCCGATGTGAAAGCGATCCGCGACGCGAGTGTGCTGAAACCGCTCGACGAGGATTTTTCAGAAGCGCTCGCCGATCTCGAGGAGCGCGCGCGCGGTGCGCTGGTCGAGCAGGGCGTGCATCGTGCAAATATCGAGCTGGATCGCCGCGCCCGATTGCGGACATCGGGAAGCGACACGACGCTGGAAATCCCGATCACTTCGCCGAACCAGATGCGGCACGACTTCTCCGAGCTTCATCGGAAGCGCTTCGGCTATGTCGATGAAGGCGCCGAGGTGATTTTGGACGCGCTGGTGGTCGAGGCGGTTGCTCGAACCGATGCTGTTTTCTCGGTGCCTTCGACGGCAAAGCAGGGGGCCGTGGACGGGCCAGCACTGATCTTCGAAGCGACCTCGACCGTCGTCGTCGAGCCCGGCTGGCGGGCTGAGCGAGTGAGCGACGGCACGCTGGTGCTCACCAGGACGATCGAGCTTGAGCGCTCAAGAGCGATAGGGACCGACGTGGATCCGGTGCAGCTCGAGATCTTCAACAATCTCTTCATGGCGATCGCCGAGGAGATGGGCGTCGCGCTTCAATCGACTGCCACCAGCGTGAACATCAAGGAGCGCCTCGATTTCTCCTGCGCCATTTTCGACGCTGACGGCGCGCTGATCGCCAACGCTCCCCACATTCCCGTGCACCTCGGCTCGATGGGCGAGAGCATCAGGCGGATCATCGATACGCGAGGCGAGGCGACAGACGGTCGCGGCATCCGGCGAGGCGACGCGTATGCGCTCAACGACCCATATCGTGGCGGCACGCACCTTCCCGACATCACAGTCATCGTTCCCGTTTTTTACGGCGACGAGGCAGAGCCATCCGCGTTCGTCGCCGCGCGCGGGCACCATGCGGATGTCGGAGGGATCGCTCCCGGATCGATGCCTCCTGACAGCCGAAGCATCGACCAGGAGGGCGTGCTGATCGACAACGAGTTGCTCGTCGACGAGGGACATTTCCGGGAGCCGGAAATTCGAGCGCTGCTCGGCTCAGGCGAATGGCCAGCTCGAAGTCCGGACCGCAACATCTCCGATCTGAAGGCGCAACTCGCGGCCTGTACTCGCGGTGCCGAGGTGTTGGCGCAGACGGCCCGCGATTACGGAGCGGAGGTTGTCGCGGCCTACATGCGTCACGTGCTCGCCAACGCCGAGGAGTCGGTGCGGCGGCTGCTCGACCGGCTTGAGGACGGCGCGTTCGACTATGCGATGGACAATGGGGCACACGTCAAAGTGCGCATCGCGATCGACAAAAAGGCGCGCTCGGCGACATTCGATTTCACCGGAACCAGCGATCGGCTGTCCGACAATTTCAACGCGCCTTATTCGATCGTGCGGGCGGCCTCGCTGTACGTCGTTCGAACGCTGGTAGACGACGCGATTCCGATGAATGACGGCTGCCTGCGTCCGATCAGGCTCGTGGTGCCCGATGGTTCGATGCTCAATCCGAAATATCCGGCCGCCGTGGTCGCGGGCAATGTCGAGACGAGCCAGGTTGTGACCGATGCCCTGTTGGCCGCGACCGGCCGCCTTGCTCCGAGCCAGGGGACGATGAACAATTTCACCTTCGGCAATGAGCGGCACCAATATTACGAGACCATCGCCGGCGGCTCCGGAGCTGGACCGGATTTCGATGGGACGAGCGCGGTGCAGACGCACATGACCAACAGCCGGCTGACCGATCCGGAGATTCTCGAGATGCGGCTGCCGGTGAGGCTCGACCAGTTCGCAATCCGCCGTGGCTCAGGCGGGCAGGGAGCGCACAAGGGCGGCGACGGCGTGGTTCGGGCAATGACCTTTCTCGAGCCGATGCGCGCCAACATTCTCGCCAATCGCCGGCGCGTTCCGCCGCGCGGGATAGAAGGTGGCTCCGATGCCGAGGCGGGACGCAATTGGGTCGAACGAACCGATGGTACGGTCGAAATGCTGAGCGCAACCGCCTCGGCAGACGTTCAGCCGGGCGAGCGCTTCGTCATCGAGACGCCAGGGGGCGGCGGATTTGGAAGGAGGGGCGGATGATCAACTACTGGCCGCTGCTCGGCATCGCGCTGGTCGTTGTCGGTTTCGCCCTGCGCTTCAATCCGCTGCTCGTTGTTGCCGTAGCCGCGATCGCGACCGGCCTTCTCGGGGGAATGCCATTCCTCAAGGTGCTTGGTGTTCTAGGCCACGGCTTCAACGAGAACCGCATTGTGACGCTGATTTACATCGTGCTTCCGGTGATCGGCCTTCTCGAACGCTACGGCCTCCAGCAGCAGGCCCGCGCTTTGATCAGCCGGATGCGCGGCGCCACGACGGGGAGGGTGCTCATCCTCTATCTCGGTTTCCGCCAGGTCTTTGCGGCGCTCGGCCTGACTTCGGTGGCGGGCCAGGCTCAGACGGTCCGGCCGTTGGTCGCGCCGATGGCGCTTGCCGCCGCCGAGAAGGAGCATGGGGAGCTTGACGAGGCGACCGCTGAGCATGTGGCCGCGATGTCGGCGGCGACCGACAATGTCGGCCTGTTCTTCGGCGAGGACATTTTCATCGCCATTTCCTCGATCCTGCTGATTCAGGGCGCGCTGAAGACGTACGGGATCGAGCTGACGCCGTTTGAGCTTTCGATTTGGGCGCTTCCAAGTGCGATCTGCGCTTTCCTCATTCAGGCGACGAGGCTCCTGCTCCTTGATCGTCGCCTGCGGACGGCGGCCCGGTGATCAATATGCACTGGCTCTATGTCTTCGCGGGTTTCGTGTTCGCAGGATTCGGAGTCGCGAGCGCGCGCAACGCCGCGAATCCCAAGCGGTGGGGCAACGCGGCTTTCTGGTCCTTGCTGGCGATCAGCTTTTGGTTCGGCGATTTTTTCGGCGATGTCGGCAATGGCGTTCTCGTCCTCGCGCTTGTCGCGCTTGCCGGACTTCATTTGCAGGGTCGCGGGAGCGAGCAAACGACGACGGTCGAGGAGCGCCAGCGCTTTTCAGAGCGATACGGCAACAAGCTTTTCCTGCCGGCGCTGATCATTCCGTTCACTGCATTCGTTGGGACACTTCTGTTCAACTACACGCCGCTGAAGGACAGTGGGCTGATCGAAGCCAAATCGGTGACGCTCGTGCTGCTTGGATTCGGCGTGATCGTTGCTCTCATCGTCTGCTACGCGTGGTTGAAGCCTCCCCCGATGTCGGGCGTGGATGAGGGCGGACGCCTCTCCAACGCGATCGGCTGGG
>DASTAU010000317.1:0-2748 GCA_035712425.1 Sphingomicrobium sp. | reverse complement strand
GAACGACACCCTGACCATCGCGACGACGGATTGGTGGAGCACGCTCGATCCCTTCCAGTTCCCGCTGGACGAGGCGGCGGTGTTCTACAAGACGATCTACGAGCCGCTCGTCAGCTACAACGAGTACACGCATAAATTCGTACCGCGTCTCGCCAAGTCATGGAAGCGTATCGACGATAAGACGCTGGAATTCGACCTGCGCGACGACGTGCATTTCAACAACGGCGACAAATTCACCGCCGACGATGTGGTGGCGACGGTTAATTTTCTCCGCGATCCCAAAGTGCGGATGCGCTTCAAGGACCGCTACGATTGGGTTGCGAGCGTCGAGAAACTCGGTCCCTACAAGGTGCGAATCACCTCGAAGAAGGTGTTCGCCACCGACCTGCAAACCATCGCCTACCGCTTCTACATGCTCGACGCCAAGGTGCTCGACAGCCTCCAGAACAAGGCGGATTACGGGCGCACCGCGCCGGTGACGACCGGGCCCTACAAGGTCGTCTCGCTCGACCAGACCAAGATGGTGCTGGAGCGCAACGACAATTATTACGACAAGACCGGCCCGGTCCAGGCGCATATGAAGCATATCGTGGTCTTGAACATCCCGGACCGGCAGACGCAGATCGCGCAACTCATGACCGGGGGCATCGACCTCATCCGCAACGTGCAGGCCGACACGGCGCGCGATCTCGCGAAGGCGCCCGACATGAAGATCACCGAGCGGCATAACGGCATGCTGATGTATGTCACGCTCGACGCGATGGGGCGCTCCGACAACAAGATCATGACCGACCAGCGCGTGCGCAAAGCCTTCATGGAGGCGATCGACCGCAAGGCGCTGGCAAAGACCGTCATCCCCGGCGGCGACATCGCCGACATCCTCGATGGCATTTGCGTCAAGGCCGATGCCGGCTGCCTCTCCTCGACCAAGCCGCCGGCCTACAACCCCGAGGACGCGAAGAAGCTCTTGGCCGAGGCCGGCTATCCCAACGGCGTCGATTTGGAATTCGACGTGCACGAGCCGATCAAGCAGATCGGCGAGGCGATCGCCGGCATGGTCCGCAAGGCGGGTTTCCGCGCGAGCGTCCGGCCGCTGCCATTGTCGCTCTATGTCCGCATGCGCGGCGAGGGCAAGTTCACGGCCTTCCTCGGCTTCTATCCGACAAATGCCCAGCCCGACATGGACAACATCTTCGACTTCTTCTTCGACGGCAACCGCGACTACTGGAACGATCCGGTGATCCAGGCCGCGCAGAAGGCGGGCGCCGTCGAGTTCGACGACGAAAAGCGCGCGGAGATCTATGAAAAGGGCATCAATGAGGTGAACAACAAGAATTACATCCTGCCGGTCGCCGATCTGCCGATGGTCTTCGTGCATTCGAAGGATGTCGAGATCGCCCAGAACAAGCTGAGCCCGATCGACACCCAGGTGAGCGACTACGAATGGGTCAAATGACGCCGCGGTCTCAGGCGGGACGCGGCCGGCGGGGCGCGTGCCGCAGCGCCCTCGCCCTGCTTGTTGCGCTCGCCCTCGGGACAGGCCCGGCTCAGGCGGGAAAAGCGGACGACACGCTGCGCATCGCGACCACCGATTGGTGGAGCACGCTCGATCCCTATGTCTTCACGCTCGACGAGGCGGCGGTGTTCTATGGGACGGTGTATGAGACGCTGCTGAGCTATGACGAGCGGGCGCATAAATTCGTGCCGCGGCTCGCCAAATCCTGGAAGCAGGTCGACGACAAGACGATCGACTTCACGCTGCGGGACGACGTCACCTTCCATAACGGCGACAAATTCACCGCCGACGACGTGGTGGCGACGGTCAAATACATCGTCGATCCCGCCGTGCCGCTGCGCCACAAGGATCTCTACGACTGGGTGGCGAGCGTCGAGAAGCTCGGTCCCTATGAGGTGCGGATCACCGCGAAAACCGCCTTCCCGACCGAGCTTTCGACCATCGCTTATCAATTCTACATTTTCGACGGCAAAGTGCTGGGCAAGCTCGCGAACAAGGCCGATTACGGCCGCACCGCGCCGGTGGCGACCGGCCCCTATAGGGTCGTCTCGCTCGATCAGAGCAAAATGGTGCTGGAAAAGTTCGACGGATACTACGCCAAGAATTCGCCCTTTGACGTCCATGTGAAGCATGTGATCGTTACGCACATCGCCGACCGCCAGACCCAGATCGCCCAGCTCATGACCGGTGGGGTCGACCTCATCCGCAACGTGCCCGCCGATATGGCGCGCAATTTGGCGACGACGCCCAACATGACGGTCACAGCGCGGCACAACGGGGTGCTGATGTATGTGACGCTCGACGCAATGGGGCGATCGGCCAACAAGGCGATGACCGACCAGCGGGTGCGCCGCGCCTTCATGGAGGCGATCGATCGCAAGGCGCTGGCGAAGACCGTCATCCCGGGCGGCGACATCGCCGAGATTCTCGATGGGATCTGCGTTGCGGCGGTGTTCGGCTGCGATCCCTCGACCAAGCCGCCGGCCTACGATCCCGAGGACGCGAAGAAGCTCCTCGCCGAGGCAGGTTATCCGAACGGGCTCGATCTCGAACTCGACGTGCACGAACCGGTCAAGGAGATCGGCGAGGCGATCGCGGGCATGGAGCGCAAGGTCGGGATTCGCGCGAGCGTCCGGCCGCTGCCGCTCTCGCTCTATATCCGCATGCGCGGCGAGGGCAAGTTCACCGCCTTTCTCGGCATCCGCCCGACCAACGTGCTGCCCGACATGAAC
>DASTAU010000316.1:0-4012 GCA_035712425.1 Sphingomicrobium sp. | reverse complement strand
GGCGTCGGAGCAAGGGCAGCAGCCGCAGGGTTCCAGGGAAAGCCCGTGAACATCCAGCCGCGCAGCCATTCGCTGATCGCCCACGCGCCTCCGAGAACCGTCACCATGACGACGCGGTCGTCGCGCCCGAACCACCAGCCGGCGCCCGCCGCGAGCGCGGGATAAACGGCGAGGTAAAGGGAAAGCAGAACGACCGCGATCCAGCCGAGCCAGGCCGGCATGTTGGATTGATAGGTGAATGAGGTCGCGATCCAGTTCAGGCCGATCACGAACTGGCCAAGACCGAAGAGCCATCCGAGAAGCAGCGCCCGGCGCAGCGACTGTGTCCGGTCGAGCAATTCGCAAAGCCCGGCGATGGCGACGAGCAGCAGCGGCCACCAGCCGACGGGCTCGAACGCGAAGGCTGAAACGGCGCCGGCTGCCAGCGCATAAAGCGCGAGCTTCGTCGGGCCTACCTGACGACGATGGCCGGCCGGGCGGTCGCGGGCCAGGAAGCGATCCAGGAACATTGGCGCGGATTGCTTCGCTTCGCGGCTAATGACAAGTGAAGCCTCATGAGCCTGCCGCCATTCCATCTCGCTTTCCCGGTCGACGACCTGGCCGCCGCGCGGCGATTCTACGGAGAGCTGCTCGGCTGCCCGGAAGGGCGAAGCGCCGAGCAATGGGTCGATTTCGACTTCCATGGGCACCAGATCGTCGCCCACCTCGCGCCCGACGCGGTGCGGGCTCGCGCGGGCAATCGCGTGGACGGCGAGGACGTGCCGGTGCCGCACTTCGGGATCGTGCTGACGATGGAGCAATGGAAAACGCTCGCCTCGCGGCTGGAGGGCGCGGGCATGGATTTCGTGATTGCGCCGACCATCCGCTTCGAAGGCGAACCGGGCGAACAGGCGACCATGTTCTTCCTCGATCCCGCCGGCAACGCGCTGGAATTCAAGGCAATGGCGAACCCCGCGAACCTCTTCGCGAAGAATTAGTCCGGCTGCTGCTCACCCTCGGGTGCGTGGAGGCGGACTCGGATGATCCGGCGCGGGTCGGAATCGACAGCCTCGAGCTTCCAGCCTGACGG
Organism: Sphingomicrobium sp.; assembly: GCA_035712425.1. Taxonomy (GTDB): domain Bacteria; phylum Pseudomonadota; class Alphaproteobacteria; order Sphingomonadales; family Sphingomonadaceae; genus Sphingomicrobium. The sequence goes on along the minus strand of DASTAU010000316.1, from coordinate 2,943 downwards.
GTGCGTGAGGCATTCGCCGTTCGCGGGAATGTGGCCGGCGAGGAGGAACATGAGGCCGCCGAGCGTGTCGACCTCGTCGTCGTCCGACGACAGGCGCGGGTCGACGGCTTCCGCCAGCTCCTCCAGCTCGATCCGGGCGTCGGCTTCCCACACGCCGTCGTCGAGCAAGGTTAACATTCCGGCCTCGGCCTCGTCATGCTCGTCCTCAATGTCGCCGACGATTTCCTCGACGACGTCTTCGATCGTCACGAGGCCCTCGGTGCCTCCGAACTCGTCGACGACGATCGCGAGGTGGATTCGGTCGGCGCGCATCCGCGCGAGCAACTCGATCACGCCCATCGATTCAGGGATGAACAATGGCTCGCGCATCAGCGCCTTGAGAGAGCGGTCGCGGCTGTGGTCGACGTTCGCGACGAATACGTCCTTGATGTGAACCATGCCGACCACCTCATCGAGGCTCTCGCCATAGACGGGCAAGCGGCTGTGCCCGGCGTCGGCGAAGGCATGGACGAGGTCGTCAAAGGTGATGTCGCTGGGGACCGCGACGATGTCGCCGCGGGTCACGCAGATGTCGCCCGCGGTCTGCTCGCCGAAGTGAAGCAGGTTGCGGAGCATCTGCCGTTCGGCGGGGCTGAGATCGCCGGCGATGGGATGCGAGCCCTCGCTTTCCTCGGCCTCGTCGATCGCGTCCTCGATCTCCTCGCGGAGCGTCGGTTCGGAATCTTCGCCGAACAGCAGGTTGCGCATTCCGCGCCAGAGCGTCGAGCCGCCGTCGTCGCCGCGCGTCGCCATCAGGCGGTGACTTCGTAGGGATTGGAAATGCCGAGGCGCTTCAGGGCGCGCACTTCGCGGCTTTCCATGTCGTTCGCTTCGCCATCCTCGTGATGATCGTAGCCGAGGAGGTGGAGGGTGCCGTGGACCATCAAATGGGTCGCGTGGTCCTCGACGGAGACGCCTTTGTCGGCCGCTTCGGCCTCGCAGACGCCGCGAGCTAACACGATATCGCCGAGCAACAGTTCTGCTAACGAAACATTTGCTCGCATTAAATCATGCTCGTCAGCCATCGGAAAAGACAGGACATTGGTCGGTTTGTCCTTCCCTCGCCACTTGGCGTTGAGCGCGCGAACTTCCTCATCGCCCGTTAGCGTAACGGAAATTTCGACGGTCAGGTCGGCATCGACAAGATCGGGAAACGCGCTTTCGGCTATGGCGGCTTCGGCAGCCTTGCGAGCGAGCGGCAGCCAGAAGCTGCTACTGTCCCATTCTCCATCTGCGTCGAGGGCAATCTCGAGGCTCATTCGCCTACATCCTTGCCAGCGTTCGGGCCCTCATACGCATCGACGATGCGCCCGACCAGCGGGTGACGGACGACGTCGGCTGCCGTGAAACGAACGACCGCGATGCCCTGGACTCGCTCGAGCCGGCGGACGGCGTCGGCGAGTCCCGACTTGCTCGGATCGGGAAGGTCGACCTGGTGCGGGTCGCCGCAGATCACCATCCGGCTGCGCATGCCGAAGCGGGTGAGGAACATCTTCATCTGCAAAGGCGTGGTGTTCTGCGCTTCGTCGAGGATGATGAAGGCGTCGTTGAGCGTGCGCCCGCGCATGAAGGCGAGCGGCGCGATCTCGATCTCACCCGACGCAATCTTGCGCTCGACCTGCTCGGTCGGGAGCATGTCGTAGAGCGCATCGTAGAGCGGGCGGAGATAGGGATCGACCTTCTCCTTCATGTCGCCGGGAAGGAAGCCGAGCCGCTCGCCCGCTTCGACCGCCGGTCGCGACAGGATCAGCCGGTCGACGCTCCCGCTGATCAGCTGCGATACGGCCTGGGCGACCGCGAGATAGGTCTTGCCGGTGCCGGCCGGGCCGAGACCGAAGATCATGTCGTCGCGAGCGAGCGCTTCCATGTATGGCGTCTGCATCGCCGAGCGCGGGACAATGGTCTTCTTGCGCGTGCGGATCATGACGCGCGGAGCGGAGGTCACTTCTTCCTGGATGATCCCGTCAAGGTGCGGCTGTGCGGCCATCCCGAGCACGCCTTCGACCGCTTCGGCATCGACGTCGTGGCCGCTGTCGAGGCGGTTGTAGAGACCGATGAGCACGTCGCGGGCCCGAGCGGCGGCGTCGGGATCACCCTCGATCTGGACGCGGTTGCCGCGCGCGGCGATGTGGACTCCGAGCCGCTGCTCGATCGTGATCAGGTGGCGGTCATAATCGCCGAACAGCGGGCCGAGCAGGTAAGGTTGCTCGAACTCGATCTCGAGCCGCGCGCGGTCGGGAGCCGCGGCAAGATCGCGGCGCGACATCAGGCTGCTACTTTCGCGAGCACCGCGCCGGTCATGCTGTTCGGACCCGCGGCGACGAGGGTTACGTCAAGCAATTCGCCAGGCCGAGCGTCCGTCTCGACGTGGACCGACTGGAGCCAGGGCGAGCGGCCGATCATCTGGCCATCGTGCCTGCCTTTGCGCTCGATGAGGATCTGCGTGTCGACGCCGATCTTGGATCGATTGAACGCCAGTTGGTTCTCCGTGATCTTCGCCTGCAGCCGCCGAAGCCGGTCGTCCATGATCTCGCGGGGAATCTGGTCCTCCATGGTCGCCGCCGGAGTGCCCGGCCGGGCGCTGTACTTGAACGAATAGGCCGCCGCGTAGCGAACCGCATCAACGATCTTCAGGGTCGCTTCGAAATCTTCGTCGGTCTCTCCGGGGAAGCCGACGATGAAGTCGCCGGAAAGGGCGATGTCGGGTCGCGCCGAGCGCATTTTCTCGATGGTGGCGAGATAGGTTTCGGTCGTGTGACTGCGGTTCATCGCTTTGAGGATGCGGTCGCTCCCCGACTGCACCGGCAAGTGGAGGTAGGGCATGAGCTTATCGACCTTGGCATGAGCGGCGATCAGCTCGTCTTTCATGTCGGCGGGATGGCTGGTCGTGTAGCGGATGCGCTC
>DASTAU010000315.1:0-3248 GCA_035712425.1 Sphingomicrobium sp. | reverse complement strand
GAAACCGGACGTAGCGATTCCTTTTCCTGATTCTACACGGGTGAAGCTGACCATCGAGCCGGTCGAGTCGCGTAATCCGCATCTGGCGGCCTGGCAGCGGCTGTTGCGGATGATGGACGAAAAACCGCTCGTCGGCCTGGCCGGCAGCTTCTCGCGAGACGAATTGTATGAACGCGATTGACACCAATGTTTTCGCCTACGCCTACGACCCAGCGGACCCTCGCAAGCAGGCCAAGGCACGACAGCTATTGTCCGATTTAGTCGCCAAGCCATCAGAATCTGTCTTGCTCTGGCAGGTCGCTGTTGAATTTCTCTCCTTCTTGCGGAAGGTGGAAGGACAAGGCAGGCTAACCGCCGAAGAAGTCAAAGCCCGGTTTGAAGAAATGCTGCAATTGTTCTCGGTGCAGTTGCCCGTAACCGTTCACCAGCGACAGGTCGGGGGGGTGGAGCGGCGTGGGCGGGCGGAGGGGCTTATTTGCCGCTGGCGGAACGGCCGGCAAGACGACGCTGGGCGCGACGGTAGTGACGGCGGTCGGCGGCGTCGCGACGCTCGTCCGCCCGATAGCGGCGGACGAAGTCGGGATGCGACTGCTTCCACACATCCGCCCGCAGCGAATGGTAATCGGTCGAGCCGGCCAACAACTGGTCGAGCACGTCTTTCACGTAAGCCCACACGTCTAGATCGTTGCGCACCGCCGTGCTGATGATCGTCAGCAGCGTCGCCGCACGGTGGCCCGCTTCGATGCTTCCCAAAAACAACCAGTTCTTGCGGCCAATCGCCACCTGCTTCATCAACTGCTCAACCTCGTTGTTGTCGATCGGCATGCGACCGTCGCCCACGAACACCTGCAGCGCCTGCCAGTGATTGTTCAGATAGCTCAACGCCTTGCCCAACGCGCTCTTCGGAAGCACCCGCGCCACCGCGTCGCTGTCGAGGTACGCCCGGATGCGCGCCAGCACCGACCGCGACTCGCCCTCGCGCAGCGCCCGGCGCTCGTCGGCCGAGAGCCGCTTGCCGCGGTCTTCGATGTCGAACAACTCGCGGATCATGCCCAACAGCACGCTTGTCTGTTGGGGAGCGTTGTCGCGGGCCTCGAACACCTTCCGCCGCGCGTGCGACCAACACGCCCCGCGCACGATCCGCGCGTCGCTGCGCAGCTCGATCGCCTCAAAGCCCGACCAACAGTCCGCCATCAAACTGCCCGTGTAGTCCGCGAGCACCTCATTCGGACCATCGCGATGCCGGCTGACCGTGAAGTCAAACACCTGAATCGGCAACTCGAACGGGCGGTAAGCCCACATCCGCGCCTTCACGCTCTTGCGCCCTTCTTGTGTGGCGTGGCTGAGCACCTCGTGAATCCGCTTCGAGCGAGGATCGTCGGCGGCGACTTGCGGAATGGTTGCCGGAACAATCAACGTGACCGTCGTATCGTCGCAGCCCAAGCCGCCGCACGACAGCAAGAGCTGACGAAAGTAATCGGCCAGCGGAGCCAGCACCTTGGCGGCCGCCGCCGAAATGTTCAACAGCGTCGAACGGCTGGGCGTCCAGCCGCTGCCGGCGAACCAATCTTGCTGACGGTAATAGGGCAGATGATAGCCGAACCGGGCCGTAACGATCTCGGCGGCGATGCTGGTGTCGAAACGGTTGCCTTCCACCAGACCCGCCGCCCGCGGCGGTTGTTGCACGCCGCACTCCGGTTGGTCCGGGCAAACGAACTTCGGGTACTTGGTCACGCGCACCCGCAACACCGGCCGCACGAACTCCAAGGTCTCCGTCTGATCGTAGCCGATCAGTTGCCGCTCGCCGTGCGTCGCACACTGGGTCTGCTCCGCCGTGGCGGGCGCGGTCACCTCGTAGCGCTCGAGGTGTGCGGGAAACTTCTCGCCGTTGGCCCGTCGCGGTTTCTTTTTCTTCCGCCGCCGCACGATCTCTTCGACGATCTCTTCCGCTTCGGCCGCGGCGTCGGCCAGGGCGTCTTGCACCTCGGGGTCGTCGCCAAAGTCAATCTTCTTCTGATTCGGATCATCGACCACGCGTTCGCTGCGACGATCGAAGAGCTGCTGATACAACTTGGCCAACGCCAGCTTCAGTTCTTCAATCTCTTGCGACAGCTCAACCCGCGACTGCTGCATCTCGACGATCGTGCGAGACTGTTCCAGCAGCAGCGCATGACAGGCCCAAAGATCGTCGGGCAAGGGCGGGACATTCGGCGAAGGCTGCGAAGCATGTTCGTCCATGATACCCCAAAGTGTCGCGACGACGAAAAAGGTTTCACGTCGCGCAGAAAAAAAACCAGAAGAGCCGCGCCGGCTCTTCTGGTTCGTGGCGCGTGATGCCTTGCATCGCGCTAGGCCGGCGCGTTCAGCTCGCCAGCGAGAATCGTTTGCGCCGCTTGACGCTGGCCAACGAGACGCCGCCCAGCAGCATTGCCAATTCGGTGGCGTCGAGCGCGACGTGCGCCTGATCGCCGCGGGGGGACGGGATCTCGAAACATCCCGCCTCCAGGCGCTTGTACCAAATGATCAGGCCGTCGCGGTCCCACCACAGCGCCTTGACGCGGTCGCGCCGCTTGTTGACGAACAAGAACAGGTGACCGTCCAAAACATTCTTTTCAAACACCGACTCGACCAGCCCGCTCAATCCATCGAAGCTCTTTCGCAGATCGACGGGGGTGGTGCAGAGAAACACGCGCGCCTGGCTGGGCAAGTTCAGCATGACTCGACCTCCTGGCGGGCCGCTTGCGGCAAGCGACCGACGGCGGCGACGACGGCTTCCAGCGCGGCGGGGTCGGCCGCGGACACCGCCAGGCGGACGCCGTTGGGTAGATGAACTTCGACCGTGGCCGTGGCCACCACATTGACCGGAACAAACGCTTGTCTGCCGATCGCCGCGGGCCTGTTCTGCGTGCGTGTGCGGCTGGTGGCCGGATCGCCTTGGCGCACCATTCTTCGCCACTGATAGAGCGAAGCCGGCGAAACGCCTTCAGCCCGACAAAAGGCGGCGACCGTCAGGCGGCCTCGCTCAAATCGTTGCAGTCGTTCTTGCCAAACTCGCCGAGTTACTGAATCTGCCGAACGTGCCATCCTCGAACTCCGTTGCAAAAGGTGGGGAATTGCCCCGAACCCTTGCAACTTACCCCAGGCGTCAAGAATGGCTGTCGTGGACGGTTACACGGAGGGGGCTAAACAGGACGGGTCCAATTGATCTAACGGGGAAAGTGAAAGGCGGAACGCGAATCCGGGATTTC
>DASTAU010000314.1:0-3040 GCA_035712425.1 Sphingomicrobium sp. | reverse complement strand
GGCTGGGCGAAGCGCTTCCGCGAACGGATGACCCGCAAAGCGGCGGAGTAAGGCCGGCTAATCTTCCTTACGCAGGAAGGCGAGAAGCTTGGCGAAATAGGTCCGCTGGTCGTCGTACATGTCCATGTGACCGCCGTTGGTCGCGGCGAGCTCGCCATGTGGAAGCTCGTGCGCCATCTTCGCCATATAGGCAGGATCCATCGTGTCGTACTTGCCCGAGATCACCAGGGTCGGGATCTGAATCGTCTTGAGGTCATTGAAGCGGTCCCAGTTCACGAGCCGTCCGCTCGCACCCATTTCGCTGGGACCCTGCATCGTCACGTAGAATTGTCGGTTCATGTTCTCAGCCGCGCGAACGACGGGCTCCGGCCATTGTGCTGCCGGCCGGCGTAGGATGTGCTGCTCGTACCAATTGGGCATCAGCAGGGCCATGTATGCGGGCTGCTCGGTCTTGCCTGACGCCTCCATGTCGAGGATCTGCTTCAGGACCTTCTGGTCCATCTTCGGCTCGAGGACATTCTTGGCATAAGCGTTGTAGGCCGGGATCGAGGCCATCATGTTCGAGATGACCAGGCACTTCATCTGGTCCTGATGCGCGAGTGCATATTCCATCGCCAGCAGACCGCCCCAGCTGTGGCCGAGCAGGCAGAAGTTGCTCTTGTCGCCGCCGATCGCCTTGCGGACCTGGTCAACCTCGTCGACGTAACGGGCGAGGGTCCACAGGTCCGGATCGTTCGGCCGGTCGCTCTCGCCGGTCTCGAGCTGGTCGTAGTGGTAATACTCAACACCCGCGCCCGGAAGGTAGCTGTCCATGACCTCGAGATAGGCGTGCGACAGGCCGGGGCCGCCTGTGAGAAGAAGCAGCTTAAGCTTGGGATTGTTGCCCACCCGCTTGATCCAGACCTGGTGCGGGCCTTTGGGCGTGGAAATCGTGATCTTTCGGGCGCCGCCGGTCCAGGCGTCAGGGTGGCCGCTGTTGTCGTAATAAGAGGCCGGAGGCGCGCCTTCCACACCATTCCGCTCCCCTTGCCTGCAGCCGGAAAGCAGCGCCAACGCCGCGCTTGCGGCCAGCGACAATGTGCGCGACATGCCATCCCCCTCGAATTAACGGACACGGCATAGCGCTCCGCCAAGGACGCTTCAAAGGAGTTACGCGGGCGTAATGTGCGGGATCGTTGGAATCGTCGGGAACTGCGACGTCGCGCGGCGGCTGTTCGATGGGCTGAAGCGGCTCGAATATCGCGGTTATGATTCGGCCGGCATTTGCACGATCGACGATGGCCAGCTCGTCCGCCGTCGGGCCGAGGGCAAACTCGACAATCTTGCTCGCGAGCTCGATGCCGAACCGCTCCCTGGCATTACCGGCATCGCCCATACGCGCTGGGCGACGCATGGCGCTCCGACGGTCGGCAACGCGCACCCGCACATCGTCGGCTCCGTCGCCCTCGTGCACAACGGGATCATCGAGAATTTCAAGCCACTCCGCGATGAGCTGATCGGGGAAGGAAGGAAGTTCGAGAGCGAGACCGATACAGAAGTCGTGGGTCATCTCGTCGCGCGTGAAATTGAGCGCGGGTCAGACCCCCGGGAAGCCGTCGCCACTGTCCTTCCGCGGCTCACCGGCGCATTCGCGATCGCTTTCCTGTTCCGCGATCATCCCGATCTGATCATCGGCGCCCGGCGGGGCGCGCCGCTGACCGTCGGCTATGGCGACGGCGAGAATTATCTTGGATCGGACGCGCTCGCGGTTGCGCCCTGGACTCAACGGATCGCCTATCTCGACGAAGGCGACTGGGCGGTGGTTCGCCGTGACGTCATCCAGATCTTTGATCGCGAGAACCAATCCGTCGAGCGAGAGATCGTCGAATCGGGCGCGGATGCCGGGCCGGTCGAGAAGGGCAATTACCGGCACTACATGCAGAAGGAGATTTTCGAGCAGCCCATCGTGGTTGCCCAGACCCTCCAGAGCTATGTGCGGCCGTTCGAGGGCGAGGTTTCGCTGCCCACCGGCGATCTCGACCTGGCCGCAATCAACCGGGTGACCATCGTCGCGTGCGGCACGAGCTATTATGCCGGGCTGGTCGCCAAATATTGGATCGAGCAGTTCGCGCGCGTGCCCGTCGACATCGATGTGGCGAGCGAGTTCCGTTACCGCGAGCCGGTGCTCGAACGCGGCGGACTGGCCCTGTTCGTAAGCCAGTCGGGCGAGACCGCGGACACGCTCGCAGCCCTTCGCCACGCGCGCTCGGAGGGTCAGCGGATCGCGGTTGTCGTGAATGTGCCGACCAGTTCGATGGCGCGTGAGGCGGACCTGCTGCTGCCGACGCACGCCGGGCCGGAAATCGGGGTTGCGTCGACAAAAGCGTTCACCTGCCAACTCGCCGTTCTCGCCGCGCTCGCGGCGAACCTTGCACGGGCTAAAGGGCGGCTGCGCCGCGACGAGGAAAAAGAAATCGTTGCACATCTGCAAGAAGCGCCGGCTGCGCTGAACGCGGCGCTCAATCATGACGATGACATCGCCGCGATGGCGCATCTCGTCGCTCCGGCGCGCGACGTCCTCTACCTTGGCCGCGGACCCGATTATCCCATGGCGCTCGAGGGCGCGCTGAAGCTGAAGGAGATCAGCTACATCCACGCAGAAGGCTATGCCGCTGGCGAGATGAAGCACGGACCGATCGCGCTGATCGACGACAATGTGCCAGTAATCGTGCTCGCGCCGTCAGGCCCATTGTTCGAGAAGACGGTCAGCAACATGCAGGAGGTCCGCGCGCGTGGCGGGCGGATCGTTCTCATCAGCGACGCGCACGGAATTGCGGAAGCGGGCGAGGGCTGCATCGCGACCATCGAGATGCCCGAGGTTCATCCGCTGATCGCGCCGCTGGTTTATGCGGTGCCCGTTCAGCTTCTGGCCTACCATGTCGCGGTGCTGAAGGGCACCGACGTCGACCAGCCGCGCAACCTGGCCAAGAGTGTGACCGTCGAATGACCAGGCTTTCCGATTTCGATGCGCTGAGCTTCGATTGTTACGGCACGCTGATCG
>DASTAU010000313.1:0-9537 GCA_035712425.1 Sphingomicrobium sp. | reverse complement strand
GAGCGTTCCGCCGAGCGAGCCGTTGGCTAGCGTCAGCCTGCCAGTGAAGCCGCCGGGGTCCGAGCGGAGGCTGCCACTGGCATGGGCGTCGCCGGCATCGAGCGCCGCGATGGCGATGACCGTCGGCGCGTTGTTCGGAAGAAGGATCTGGCCGTTGCTCGTGAACGGCCCGAGCTTCGAGCCGCCGCTCGCCTTGTAATCGAAGCCGGCCGCCGTCGGATCGAGCAGCAGGTGCATTGCCTTGATGCCGAGCGCTTCGTTCGGGCTCGCGAGGAAGAGGTCGAGCCTGGGCCGCTCGATATGGCCATCGAGCGTGAGGCGGACGGGGCCGTATTTCGCCTGGCGTCCGGACGCGACGATATGGAAGGTGCCGTCGCGGAAGCGCTCGCCCGCCCCGGATAGCCTCAGCTTGGGCGAATAGATCTGGAGGTTGGTGAAGTGGACGATCCCGTCGTTTCCGCGCTCGAGCTTGGTGGTGAGCGACGGCAAGCCGCCGGTCAGCTCGCGGAAGAAACTGTTGTCGAGGCGGCGGACCCAGGCCTTTGCGGTGCCGACGACGTGGCTCCCCTTCCCGTTCGGTCCGGGCTCGACCCTGAGGTCGGTCATCACGTCGACGATTCCGAGGCCGGGGATCAGGTAGCGCTGCATCGCGCCGGACAGCAGAACTTCGAAGCGGCCGGTCACGAGGTCGATCAGGACCGACATCTTGCCGTTCCACTTGGCGCTCCTGAGGCGGAGGTCCTGGCCACGCACCAGCTTCGGCGTGACGATCAGCCATCCTTCGATGCTGGGGTTCGCGAGCATCGCTCCAGCGACGTCGCCGAGCCCGGTGATCGCCCGTGCCGATAGGCGCAGCGGGACCCGCATCGGCCACGGGCTGAGGCGCCCGCGCCCTTCCGCGTGCAGCCCTAGAAAGCCGTTATTATCGAACTGCACATAGTTTGACGTGAGCCGGTAGGAATAATCGGCAGTGGCGAATGGGCCATCGAGGGTCCAGACCATGCGCACCGCCTTGCCGGTCATGTTCGGGAAAAGCGCGGGCGGCTTCAGCAGGTCGATGCCGAGGCGCATGCCGACGTAGCGGTTGCGGGCGAGATCGAGCGTGCCCTTGGCAATGGCGCGAAGCTCCGGCGACGCGGCTGTCAGCTGGCCATCGAGCAGCCGGTTTTTCAATGTGCCTTCGCCGCGGATTGTGACCAACGGTACCGTGAGCCGATGCAGCTTTCCGGTCAGGAATTGCGCGGGCGCCCACTGGCCCTGCAGGCGATAGAGACCGTTATCGACTCCGAGCGCGAGCCGGGCGGTTGGGCGTCCTGAAAGGTCAAGCAACGCCGTTCCGCGCCAGCGTGCCCACGTCCCCTTTCCGCCGACCGTGAGATTGATCGCGCGCTTCGTTCCGATCATCGCCGGGACGAGACCGTCGGCGGGCGACAGGACGCGCGCCGCGACGTCGAACTTGTTGCGGTCCGGCTCGGCGTCGAGGCGGAAGGCGATGCGGTCGCCGCCGTTGTTGATCAGCGTCTGAAGCTCGACCAGTGCCCGGCCGGAGTGGATGTCGGCTTTGCCCCAGACGCGGCCGCTCCTCGGTTTGCCGCTGACCTCGGGCCCGATATCGAGCCGGTCGATCCGAAGCTCGCCGACGTGAATGTCGAAGCCCGGGAGGATTGGCCCCTTCCTGGTGCTCGGCTTGAGCTTGGGCAGCCGGACGAGCGTGACGCGGTCGGCGGTCAGGCTGTCGATGGTGAGCTTGTTGGTGAGCCAGGCGCCCGGGGTCCAGTCGAGCTTGATGTCCGGTGATGTCAGGAAGACGCCGTTCTGGTCGGCAACGCGGACGTTCCTCAGCTGCGACTTGCCGAAGATCGATCCGTCTATGCGCCCGATCTGGATTCGGAGTCCCGAGGCAGTTTCGAACTTGGCGATCTGGTCGACGATGAAGCGGTGGCCGGGTGCGCTGTCGAGCAGGACCAGCAGCACTGCAACGAGGAAGAGGAGCGCCACGAACAGCGCGAACAGCTCATTGAGCAATCGCCAGCGCCAGTCGCGCCTCAGACGTACGGGCGGGTCGGAGTCGGTGGGCTCTACGACCGCTTCGGCCATCAGAAAGCCTGCCCCAGCGAGACCGCGACCGCGAACGGACCATCGCCCTTTTGCCGGTTCAGCGGAATTCCCAGATCGATGCGGATGGGGCCGAAGCTCGAATAATATCGAACGCCCACGCCCGCCGCGAGCCGCCAGTTCTTGAGGTCGGGAAGCGCTTCGGTGGACAGCGACCCGGCGTCGAAGAACGGGACGACGCCGAAATTGCCGCCGAACTGCTTCAATCGAATGCGGCTTTCGATCGCGAACTCGGCGAGCCCGCGTCCGCCGATCGGATCGCCGTCCGCGTCCTTGGGCCCCAATTGCTGGTAGCCGTATCCGCGCACCGAGCCGCCGCCGCCGGAGTAAAAGCGGCGCGACGGCGCAAGGTCGAAAGCATTCGCCCCGAAAATGGTGCCGAGACGAATTCGCCCGGCGACCACGACGTTGCCGGACACCGGGCGGTAGGCGCTCGCGTCGATCTGGGTACGGGCGTAGGCGAGGCTCCCGCCATGGCCGGAATATTCGGGGCTGATCCAGCCGCTCAGGCGAAACCCTCGCGTCGGATCGAGAAGGCTGTCGCTTCCGTCATAGCCAAGTGTCAGCGGCGCTGCGGCGATGAAGAAGGTGCGCGTGCTCTTCGTGCCCGCCGGGCTGAAGATTCCGCGCTCGTCGGTGAGAAGGAGCTGGCCGCCGTAGCTCCACGTCCATTTCTTCTGCCAGATAAAGTTGCTCAGCCGCTCGATATGGCCGGCGAGGAGGATGGTGCGCGCCTCGTAGGCGCTGAATTTCTGATGCGATCCGCTGAACTGCAGGTCGAGCGTCTGATCGCGCTGGATGAAGTCGGAGCGGCGGAACTCGACTCCGCCAAGCTGTTCGGACGTGCCGAGAATCGCCCGGAGAATCAGCGCGCCTTCCGGATTGAAGAAATTGCGATCGGTCCAGGTCGCTTCGACGAGCGCTCCCTGCCCCGTGCCATAACCAATGTCGCCGGCGATGGTGTGCGACGGCGCGGGTTCGAGGCGGACGTCGAGATCGACCAGGCGCCCGCCTTCGGCCGGCACGATTTTGATGTCCGCGTTGGCGACGAGCGTCGTCGCGATGAGCGCGCGGCGCAGGTCCTCGATCTTCGATCGTTCGAACTGGTCGCCAGGCTTGAACCGGGCGATGATTCCGACGTGGTGGGCGCTGAATGGTGGTTTTCCGGAGACGTGGATCGCGCCGAACCGAGCAACAGGCCCCGGCGTCACCGGCAGGACCAGGGTCGCGAGGTGCGTGACGTGATTGACCTCGATGTCCTGGTCGCCGAGCTTCGCTTCGGCAAAGCCTTCCTCACCGAGCGCCGTCGTCAAGGCGAGGCCGCCGGCGATAACGTCCTGGGCGATTACGGGATCGCCCGCTTTCACCGCGAATGTGTTGCGGAGCTTCGCGGCCTCCGCGCCTGCGGCTTCGAGGCCCGGTAGCTCGACCGAGGCGAACCGGTATTGGTTGCCCGGATCGGCTGTCAGGATGACTCGAAGCATGTCCCCGCTGCGCTCGGTCCGGGGCTCGACGGCCGCATCGTAATAACCCTGGCTCCGCAGCAGCTCGACGAGGAGGTCCGAATCGGCGCTCGCCCGGCGGCCGATCTGGGCGGCGTTCGCAGGGTCCTTGCGTTCGGCCTCGAGGGTAGATTGCTGGCGGAAGGCTTTGAGCAGGTCTTCCGCGTCGCCAACCGTCAGGCCCTCGACCTCGACCGTATAACGAAGCGTGCCATTGGCCTCCGTCTGATTCGTAGCGGACTTGGCTTGCCGTTGCGCCGGCTCCGCGACCGCTTGCGGCGAAGGAGCTGTGTCCTTTGCGTTGAGGTCGGGCCATTCGACCCCGAGGTCCGGCAAGGGCGCGAGCGGCGCGTTCGGGTCGAGCTCAGGCTCGGTGGCGGGCGGGGGCGCTTGTTGCGCGGGCGCGGTTTGGGCGAAACCCGCCGATGCGAAAAACGGCAGGCAGCCGGCCGTGCACAGCAGCCGCGCGGCACCTACCCTCAATCCCCGACCGCTCATCAGAGCGAAGCCTTACGCGTGGCTCCTGAACCGCGCCAGTCTGAACAATGTAGGGAGCTCGCCTGTCTGCGGCGCCAGCATTAAGCCAATTCAATGGCTTAGTGGATGGTGCCGATTACCTCGTCACTGTCGAGGCTCGCGATCACCCGCTCGATTTGCCGCCAGTGGCAGAAACGGGCGACGTTGCCGACGTCGCGGCTGCGGTCGGCACGGATGGCGGCTTCGAGCCGGGCATCTTCGCCGAAGCGCTCCATCAGCTCGGTGGCGTCGGCGAGCGAGAGGCGGCCGTGGATGAAGGGAGCGTCCATGCGCCGATTATAGCGCGCCGCCGTTTCGCGACTGCCGACGAACGTCGTCAACAGAGCGTTGACCATGTCTCGGCTGGCGCGTGCCGCGGCGCTCTGCCATGAGCGCCGGCATGCAAGGCAGCTCGGCGCGCTCGGGAGGATGTTTCCTCACCATCTTCATCCTGTTGGGGTTCCTCTACGGCCTCTCGATCCAGAACCCGCTCAAGGGGACGCTGATCGGCCTCGGCATCGGCATCGTGCTGGCCGTCGTGACCTGGCTGATCGATCTGCGCCGCCGCGGCAGCTAGACGATCCTCCGCCCGGACCAGATCACCCGGCCGATGCAATTGATCTGATCGAGGCTGCAATCGGGCCAGTCGGGATAAGCCGGATTGTCGGACTGGACGGTTACCCGGCGGCCGGTCGGGTTTAGCGCGAGCCGCTTGACCACGACCGCATCGTCGATCCTCAGCACGTAGATTCCATCGCGCAGCCGCTCGGCGGCATCGCCAATATCGACGAGGATATCGTCGCCGGCGTTGAGCGTCGGCGCCATCGAATCGCCCTCGACCCGAACGATCGACAGCTTCGACGGCTGGCTCGCCGTCAGCGCCTTCAGCCAGCGCTGGTCGAACGCAAAATAGGGTTTTCCCATTTCTTCGGTAACGAGGGCGCCCGGTCCGGCGGATACCGAAACCGGGTGCCGCTTGATGCTCACAAGGCCGCCCGGCCCGGTTTCCTTCTCTGGAGGGCCGCCAAGCATCGTCTCGGAAATCGAGAAATAACGCGCGAGCTTGCGGCGCTCCTCCTCCTTGAGGCGCTTCGGAACGCCGCGCCGGACGAACTGCTGGATGTAGGCCGGGTTGCGGCCGAGCATGCGCGACAAGCCGGCGAAATCCTCGCCGCGCTCGGCGCAAAGGCGTTCAAGGACCAGGCGTGGATCCATTAGCATTAATGCCCTCTTAGTAGTGATAGGCAACTGCCTAGACAAGTAGGAAATGCGTTGGGATTAACTGTGCAGCCGAGTCGCATCGAGCTCATAAGGAAAGATAAGTGCATTTGCTGAGAGAAGTGGAAAGATTTCTGCGCCAGAATGGAACTCCCGCTACCCGATTCGGCCGCGAGGCATTGGGAGATCCCCGTTTCGTCTTCGATTTGCGCAACGGCCGCGACCCTCGGCCGCAGACCGTAAAGCGAGTCCTCGCCTATTTGCGGGAGGCGGCGGCGCAATGATGAAGATCGCAATATCCCCGGCGGCGACCGCGCTTCTCCGCGCGCTTGTCGGACGGGCTGCTGTCGACCGAAATAGGATTTTGCTTACCGATGCTCATTCGACGGATTGGCAATCGCTGACTTTCACCGGCGAGCGACATCAATTAAGCCTCAGGGTCACGGGTGCTGATTCAAGCGAGGTCGTGGGACGGATGTGCGCCCGCCTCGATGATGCGGAGTTCAGCATTCCGGGCGTTCTGGTTGCGGACATCGCGATCGTGGGCAGTCCGCGAAGGGCGTCCGACGGAGCAACGGAATTGGTCGTCGAAGCGCTGACAATCTCGGAAGATTAGCGGAGCGAACGGCGCAGCTCGGCGAGCGCCTCATGGAGCGCCTGGACGCCTTCGGCATGCTGCTGCGGCGTCGCTTCCTGATCGAGATGATCGTCGATCTTCGATTTGAGCTGGCCCGGCGTGGGCATCTTCGCCGGATCGAATAGCCGGACCACGCGCGAATCCGAATCCGAAGACAACTTCGCCAGGATATCGTCGAGCCAAAGTGGCTCACTGGAAGCCGGCGCGTCGTGGCGCTCCGTCAGCAAGAGCTCGGGAAGTTCGCGGCGTTCGGTCAGCAGCAATTCTTCGGGTTCGGCCGATTCAATTTCCCGAACGTCGAAGACTGGCACCGGCAGCCTGCGCGAATCCGGCTGGAATGAACCGAGCAAGCAATTGACGAGCACATAGCCGAACGCCGCCGCGGCGAACGTTTCCGCGAAGGGCATTGGTCCGACCTGCGCGCCGAGCCACGAATAGGCGGCGTAGGCGCAAGCAGCCGCAAACATCGCCGATGCCGCGCGGTCGACATTCTCTTCAATCCGGATGGCTGACGCCGCCTGCATGGCGGAATCGATAGCCGCAATTAGTTGCGATCCGGTTAGGCGGGAATCTCGCGCGGACGAAGAATCTCTTCGACCTCAGGCTGGTTCTCGATGAGGTCCATCAGTGCCCCCGTGAACGCCTCGACGTCGTCCGGATTGCGGCTGGTGACGATATTCCCGTCGGTCACCGCGGCTTCGTCGACGACCTTCGCTCCGGCATTTCTGAGGTCGGTTCGTATGGAAGGCCAGCTGGTCGCCATGCGATCGCGAAGGAGTTCAGCCTCGATGAGCAACCACGGCCCGTGGCAGATCGCCCCCACCGGCTTCCCCTGTTCGGCGAAGCTGCGGATCCGCGCAATGACGTTGCCGTGAATCCGCAACTGGTCCGGATTGCGGACGCCGCCGGGCAGGATCAGCGCGTCGAAATCGTCGGGGTTCGCCTCGTCGATCGTCAGGTCCGGCCGGATGGTCTTCCCCGGGTCGTCGTGGATGGTCGCCTGGATGGGGTCGCGCTTCAGCGAAGCGAGGACAACCTCGGCGCCGCGCTTCTGAAGAATTTCGCGAGGACCGAACAGCTCCCATTCCTCGAATCCGTCGGTCGCGACGATCAGCACCCGCGCATTGGAAATCCGCATCGGCAAGACTCCTTTCTTGGTTTCAGGAACTCGCCCGCTCCAACGAGCGCTTATGCCGACTGATGAGTCGAGTAAAATCAGCTGGTCGCGAAAATGCTTCGGCATAGCAGCGATGCCGAACCAGGTTATACGCGCAAGCGGATGGGCCGATACTGGGCCTATTTCGATAGCGGCGGGAAAAGAGTCACGGATCGTGTGGAGATCGACCGCCTTACCGCGATCGGCCTCCCGCCCGCCTATTCCGACGCCTGGTTCTGCGCCGATCCGGACGGCCATTTGCAGGCCACCGGCGTCGATGCGCGCGGGCGCAAGCAATATCGCTACCACCCGGATTACCGGCAGAAGCGTGAGAAGGCGAAGTACGAAGGGCTTCTCGAGTTCGGGAAGGCTCTTTCGAAGCTCCGACGTCGGGTCGAGCAGGATCTGAAACGAAGGAACCTGACCCGCGAGGCGGTTCTTGCCGCCGTCGTCCGGCTGCTCGACACCGAGCATATCCGCATCGGCAACGAGGAATATGCCAAGGAAAACAAGAGCTACGGCGCGACCACGCTGCGCACCCGGCATCTTCGAAAAACCGGTCACGGACTGATGATGCGCTTCACCGGCAAGCACGGAATCGTGCGCGAGGTGACGATCAGTGACACGAACCTGAAACGCATCTGCAAGCGCTGCCAGGAACTGCCCGGCCAAATGCTGTTCCAGTATGTGAACGGCGACGGCGACCCGAAGCCGGTCACTTCAACCGACGTGAACGATTATATCCGCGAGGCGAGCGGCGGCGACTTCACCGCCAAGCATTTCCGCACCTGGAGCGCGAGCGTCATCGCGCTCGAGCAGCTGCTGAAAAAAGCCGAGGACGCGCGGATAAGCGTCAAGACCGTCGTCGAGCCCGTTGCCGAAGCGCTCGGCAACACCCCGGCGATCAGCCGGAAGTCTTACGTCCATCCGAAGCTGCTCGATGCGGTCAAGGACGATCCGCGCGATCCGCTCGCCGGGATGGAACGCCCGCGAGCAAGAAAACGGTTGTCGACAACGGAGGTGGCGTTGCTCGAATTCCTCGCGCGCGGTGGCAAGCGAAGGCGCAAACGAACGGCCGTAGCCGCTTGATTGCCGCGGCGCTCGCCGCCAAGAGGTGAGCGATGGGGGTGGACAAGCTCTCGGCCTGGTTCGACGCCAACCGCGACGGCCTTCTCGTCGGCCTCGTCGTCGCGCTCGCCATCGTCGCGGTGATGCTCGTCCTTCGCAGTTTCGGACGGCGCACCGTCGAGCGCGATCCCGAAGGCTGGGGATGGCGGACGGTGATTGGCCGGGTGCTCTCGCGCACCAGCCTCGCCTTCATGATCCTCGCGGCGGCCGACGCGGTTTCGACCTACGCCGATCTTCCGCACAAGATCGCGCGCCTCATCGACATCTTGTTCGTCATCGCCTTCGCGCTCCAGGGAGCGATTTGGGGTCGCGAGCTCATTCTCGGGCTGATCGGCCACCGGGCTGCGAGGGACGATGGTGCGAGTGCGCTCGCCAGTGCGATGGCGATCATCCGCGTGCTTGTCAGCGTCGCCCTGTTCGCGATCGCCGGCATCCTGATCCTCGACAATCTCGGCGTGAACGTCACGGCGCTGGTCGCCGGTCTTGGCATCGGCGGCATCGCCATCGGCCTGGCCGCGCAAGGCATCTTCTCCGACCTCTTCGCTGCGCTGTCGATCCTGTTCGACAAGCCGTTCAAGAAGGGCGACACGATCCGTTACGACAATAGTACCGGAACGGTGGAGCGGATCGGGCTCAAGACGACGCGGCTGAGGTCGATCACCGGCGAGCAGCTGATCATGGCGAACACCAAGCTGCTCGAGCGCGAGATACACAATATGGCTCAGGCCAAGTCGCGGCGGGTGACGCTTTACCTGGCGATCTCGGGCGAAGCGTCGGCGCAAATGATCGATGCGGTCGGTGAAGCGGCCGAGGCCGCGGTGTCAGCGCAGAAGGGCTGCAAGCTGGCTCGCTGTGCGTTGTCGGGTGCCGGCGGCGGCGGTCTGGCGTTCGACCTGGTCTATGACGATTCCACCCGCGACAACGACAAGCTCGCAGCCAATCGCGCCGCCATCCTGCGCTCGCTGGTCGAGGCACTTCAGAAGCAGAAACTGAAGCTGACCCGCGCATCGGAGCAGGCGCCCGCGCCTCTGCCATTCTGATGCCGCTCGCCAGCGCGACCGACCTCAAGACCCGCGTCGGCGAGGAAATCGGCGTTTCCGGCTGGATCGCCATCGACCAGGCGCGCATCGACGCGTTCGCCGACGCGACCGAGGACCGTCAGTTCATCCACGTTGATGCCGCCGCTGCTGCACAGACGCCATTCGGCGGCACTGTGGCTCACGGCTTCCTGTCCCTGTCGCTGCTGTCGCGGATGGGTGCGGAAG
>DASTAU010000312.1:0-7299 GCA_035712425.1 Sphingomicrobium sp. | reverse complement strand
GCGCTGCGGCCCCGAGACGATGTGCGGCGTGACGACGATATAGAGGTCGCGCTTCGCCTGGCTGGTGTGCTCGGTGGTGAACAAGGCGCCGAGCAACGGGAGATCTCCGAGCAAGGGCAGCTTGCTCTTGTTGAGGATCCGGCTCTCTTCGGTCAGGCCGCCGATGACGAAAGGCTCGCCGTCCCGAACGGTCGCCGAGGTCGAGGCCTCGCGCTGGCTGATGGTCGGATATCCTTGCGAGAAGCCGGTGACGCTCGACACGACCGCGAACACGTGCGCGGTGACGAACCCGTCGTCGCTCACCCGCGGCGCGATCTGCAGCGTCACTCCGACATTCACATATTCGACCTGCTGCTGAACCGCGTTCACCCCCGAAAGCGCGATCGAGGTGAGGATCGGCAGCGCGTCGCCGGTGACGATCTTTGCCGTCGTCCCGCTTTGCGCGGAGATGCGCGGCTTTGAGACGATCTTGCCCTCGCCCTTGGCGATTTGAGCATAGAGCGCGACCTGGAACGCGGCGTTCACGCCGCCGAGGCGCGGCGTATCGCTGAAGCCCGGAAAGCCCTTCGAATAATCGACGTTGACTGCGGTGATCTGGCCGTTCGCGTTGTTGAAATCGAGCCCGAGGTTGCGCGCGCCGGTCTCGCTCAATTCGACGAACTCGGTCTCGAGAACGACGCTTGTCACCGGCACGTCGAGCATCGCGATCTCGCGCTTGATCGCCGCGAGCCGCGCCGGCGGGCCGCGCAGGATCACCGCGTTCAGCCGCCGGTCGATGCCGATGGTGCCGTCGATCGCCTGGCCGACCGAATCGCTGCTCGGAATGACTCCGTTCGCCGCAATGAGGATCGGCGAGGCGGGAAGACCCCCGCTTCCGAAATAGCCGCCACTATTACCGCCGCTCGAACCGAAGTTCGGCTCCTGCGGCGTGAAGTCGTCGTTGGACTTGAGCGACTGGTTGGCGGTCAGCAGCCCGACGATTTCGCTAACGTCGGCATATTTGAGTTTGACGACTTCGAAGTCCTCGCCCTCTTCCGCGATGAGCCCGCCAGGACCCGCGGGCGTTAAGGCGGCGGGACCCGGCGCGCCGGTCTCGGCTACGGGCACTGCCACGTGTGGCGGCACCTGAAACCAGCCAACCACGGGCGGTGATTGCTCGGCCGCTAAGGATCCGGACGGGATCGCTAGACTTATCGCCACAACGGCGAGCGGAAGGCGCAAGTAAACCATCGCAGTTTGTAGAGCGCGGCCCGACCCCCGATGAGGCCGCGCTCATCCCTTCAATTGGCGCTTACCCGCTGGGCTGTGACTTGCCCGTTTTGATGGCCAACCTGGGTGGTCCCGCTCGGATCATAGACGTCGAGCGTGAACGAACCGCTGTAGCTCGTCCCGGTCGGATTGAGCGTGACGTCTTCCTTGATGATGACCCTCGCGTTGATCGTTCCCAAAGCGGGATCGTAGCTCAGCGCATAGTGATTGAGATGGTAGCGCGACGGCGCAGTCTGCCGCCACACGCCCATGCAGAAATTCTCGCTCGCAGGAGAGCGGCCGGCGCTGTTCATCAGCTCGGTACCGTCCGAGTGCCATTGCTGATAGCCGGAATCGCCCGGTCCCGCGGTCGGAGTCATCGTAAACGACCACATCCCGACGATCGAATGATTCCCCGGACCCGCCTGCGCGAGGTGGAACAGCTCGCTGCCCTGCTCACCCTGCCAGGATGCGGGCTGGACCTTTACATCGTCGCCGCATGCCATTGCACTTGAAGCGTAGGTGACGGCTCCGAGACCGAAGAGGACAACGGAAGCCCTGATTGAAGCTCGCAATTTCTTACTCATGACCTGTTCTCCGAAAAATTGCCCCAAAGTTCATCGTGCGCGGGCGCTCGAAGCGAGACGGCGCCGTGACGCTCGGCTTCGCTGTCCAGAATCAGGACCGAGAGCGATGGCGGGAAGCTGATTTATTCCTGATTTCTGCTACGCTTGGAGCGGAGGGGGCTGAGGATGAACCGTCCGGCACCGTGGCGTTTCATGTTGGCAGGCGTGGAGTCTCGCCGGCCTTTCAGGGTGGGCGGGGCCACGGTCGACCCCGTCTCTCGCGACGCCCATTGGCCTGGCGGGCACGAACGGCTGCAGCCGCAAACTCTCAAGGTTCTGCTGGTCCTGCTGAGCCGTCGCGGCGACGTCGTCACTCGCGATGAATTGATCCAACTGTGCTGGGATGGCCGGGTCGTCGGCGACGATGTCATCAACCGCTCGATCTTGCTCCTTCGCCATTTTGCCGAGCGCGCGGGCGGCTTCGAAATCGAGACGGTACCCCGCACCGGTTATCGACTCTTCGAAAAGCGGGCATCAAAACGACCAAATCGCATGGTGATCGCGGCGGCAGCCGCCGGCGGTATCGCGATTGTCGCAATCGGAGCGGTAACGGTTCAGCGCTTCCGGAACAGCGAGCCGAAGATGCTCGCCGTGCTGCCGTTCGACGCCAGCGACGGCGCGAACGGCGACCTCGCAGACGGCTTGTCCGAAGAATTGATTTCGCAGCTTTCGCAGAGCCAGAAGCTTCGAGTGATCGGCCGCGCCTCGGCCTGGCAATTCAAGGGCAAGTCCATCGACCTTCGTACTGTGGGAAGGCAGCTCGGCGCGGATTATTTGCTCGATGGAGACATTGCCGGCGGTGGCAGCTCGGGGATGCGCGTGACGGTGTCGCTCATTCGGGCGAGCGATGGCACCACCATGTGGTCCCAGGTCTTTACCGGCGCGAAGAACGACACGCCCCAGCTCCGCGCTGCGATCGGCGCGGGCGTAGGCAACGCCCTTGGAATCCCGCCCATCCCGGCCGGATTCGCTTACAAGCCGAACGGCGAAGCCTACGCGCTTTATCTCAGAGGGAAGGCCCTGTTCCGTCAGCGCACGAGCCCGAGCCTGCAAGAAGCTCGCACGCTCATGCTCGGCGCCATCAGCATCGATCCGAAATTCGCGCCCCCGTGGGCCTATGCCGGCGGCATTACCCATCTTCTCAATGAGAAGAGCTTCCAGCTCGATCCCAGTCGTCCGGGCTCCGCGTCATTCACTCCGGTTCAGGCGCTCGATCAATCGCTGAAGCTGGATCCGAACTTTGCCGATGCGCACGGGTTCCTCGGCTGGATCTCGAACGCTTCGTCAGTCGAGGCGATGGGGCATCTGCAACGCGCGGTCGAACTCGCGCCGAACGATTCACAAATCCTGTTTTGGTGGAGCCAGGGCCTGCTCAGGCAAGGGAACTGGCCTGAATATGCGAAGGTCGCTTACAAGGACGCTGCCCTCGACCCCCTCTGGCCGAAAGCCGTCACAGAAGCTGCAACTGCGAGCCTTTGGACTGGCAATAGGCCCGCCGAGCAACGATATCTTCAACGGATTCGAGAGGGCAATCCGGACGGAGCCATCGAAGTCGAGTCCGCGATCGCCGCCGAGCAACTGAATTTGTCGCGAGTCATTGAGCTTGGCCTTGGGGACAAGAACCGACCGTTCCAGCAGAGCACATATTATGCAGCCATGGCCTTGATCGACCTGGGTTTCGACCGCGAGGGCCGGCTGATCGGCCATTTCGGCCCAAACGATTTGATTTACAGCAGTAAGAGCGTGCCCTCTCGCGCCACTCTTTTGAAACTCGCGAGCGACGATCCCGACAATTTCGACTATCAAGCCGCGTTCGCGCAGCTTCGTCTGAACGGTCGATACGACGATATCGTGGCCCTTTACGACCTCACTCACAACGGCGACCTACGTGGAGTTCGAGAGGCGACATTTGCCAATCGGCAAATCCGGATGGAGTTCTGCGGACTCCTCGCGCAAGCCCTCGACAAGGTGAATCGGAAGGCGGAGGCTGCGCAGATGTTGCGCCTGGCTGACGACGCCGATCACGCGGTCCTGGGCTTTGGCGAGTCGCCGTTTGACGACCTTACCATCGCAGGAAATGAAGCAATCGCTGATCGACGCGAGGAGGCTATCGCACTCTTGGAGCGGGCGACAGCAAAGGGCTTATACCTTGACCCACCGCCCGATGGTGCAATCGATCCCGTGTTTGAGAATTTGAAAGGGGATCCGCGCTTCACGCGCATCTACGACGCTGCAATCGCCAAGAAGCAGCTGGAGCGGAAGAAGGTCTTGGCCCTCGGTCTCTTCTGAACTGCTGCGGGAAGCCGGCTAACGCACCGCGAAGTCGTTGTTAGACCGATCCTTGTCGGGAATCTTGTGATCGGGATCGAGCTCGGCGCGCACAACGGGTGAGTTGGACACGACGGGCACGTTGGTCGAGACTTGCCGAATCCAGGTCTCCGCCGGGAGCCGCATGTCGCGCTTCGTCCCGTCGGCGAAGGTCACGCGCAGAGTCACCGGCAGCACCATCTTGTCCAGCGACTCCACGGTCACCAGCGAACCTTTGAACGCCGCATTGTCCGGGAATGGCGTGATTCCCGTCACCGCGAGATCGAGCCGCCAATTGTTGTAGAACCAGCCGCGCCAGAACCAGCTCAGATCCTCGCCCGCTTCGCTCTCCATCGCGCGGAAGAAATCGGCGGGCGTCGGATGCTTGAACGCCCAGGCCGCGATGAAGCGGCGGAAGGCGGGATCGAACCGGTCGGGGCCGAGCACCTGCTCGCGTAGAAGCACCATCCCGAGCGCGGTTTTGAAGTAGGTCACCGGGTGGCGATATTTTTCCTGGATCGTATCCGCGCGGGACATGGGCGGCGGAGTATCCGGGTCGGCGAGGATCGGCAGGATTTCATCGACGGGATTGCCGCCCTTGGGCGCATATTCGCTGTCGCGCTTGGGCGCATATTCGCCGTGATTGAACTCATCGGACTCGTAGACGTCGATGAAGGTGTTGATGCCCTCGTCCATCCACGCCCAGCGGCGCTCGTTGAAACCGACGAGCATCGGGAACCAGCTGTGCCCGATCTCATGCGCGGTGACGAAGAACAGAGTCTTTGGATTGGCCTCGATCGGGTCGAACGCCATTGCCGGATATTCCATGCCTGCTGCGGGGCCCGCGACGTTTAGCGCGTTGGGCCAGGGGAACGGGTACCATTTTGCCGAGAAGCGCTCGACCGAGTCCTTCAGATATTCCGTCGAGCGGTCCCAGGCTTTCGCCTCTTCGGGATAAACGGACATGGCTAGCCCGGTGCGACCGCCGGGAAGGCGCATCCGCGCCGCGTCCCAGTTGAACGCCGGCGAAGCCCCGAAGGCGACATCGCGGCTGTTGCGCATGACAAAATGCCAGGTCTTCGTTCGGGTCGCCGGACCCGCCGGCTCGTTCCAGCGGCGGATCATCACCGTCTTGTCGCTCTGTCGCGCCTGGGCGAGCCGCGAGCGCTCCGTTGGAGTCAGCACCTGCTCCGGGTTCTGCAGCTCGCCGGGACTGGCAACGATCCAGTTGGCCGGGACGGTCACCGAATAATCAAAGTCGCCATATTCGAGATAGAATTCCTGTTGCAGGTACGGCAGCGTATCCCAGCCGTGCACGTCGTCATAGACGGCCATTCGCGGATACCATTGGGCGATCGAGTAGATCGGCCCGTTCGGGCTATCCATCCAGCCTGTGCGCCCGCCCCAGGGCTCCTTCGGTACGGTGTAATGGTAGCGGATGTCGACAATGGCTTTGCCGCCGGTCGGCAGCGGCGCGGGCAGGCGAAGCTGCGCACGCGTGTCGCTAATCACCGGCTTCACGGTCACGGTGCGTCCGCCGAGGGTCACTCGAACGTCGTCGAAGATCATGCCTTCGGTGAAGCCCTGCGGCACTTCCGAGAGGGTGCCGGGGCGTCCGCCGAGCGAAAGATTGCCTCGCGATTCCGGCTTGTAGAGGTTCTGTTCGACCATCAGCCAGAGCACGTCGAGCGCTCCCGGGCTGTTGTTGGTGTAGCGGATTTGCGTGGTGCCGCTGATCGAATGGGTCGCCGGATCGAGCGTGGCGTGGATCGTATAGTCCGCGCGGTTCTGCCAGAAGGCCGGTCCAGGCGTCCCGTCGGCAGAGCGGTAGCTGTTGACGGCCGGGGTGAAATCGAGGGGCGCGAACGTCTCGCGCGGATCGTAACGCGACGGCGCCGCCGGTGGAGCGGCGGCGGTGATGACGATCATGGCGAGGACGAGCAGCCCGGCGCGGGCCAAATTCAACGGAGGCATGCCGGTCCTCTGTTGGGCCGCAATCCCCGAGTCAATCAGGCCTAGCCGCGACTCTCGAGCGCAGCCGCCGCTTCGTCGATCAGTTGCTGGATGATCGCGGCCACGGGCTCCTCGCGGTTGACCATGCCCACCGATTGCCCTGCCATGACCGATCCGCTCTCGACGTCTCCGTCGATCACCGCTCGGCGAAGGGCGCCGGCCCAGTAATGCTCGATCTGGAGCTGGGCCTCGGCCATCTCGACCGCGCCCTTGTCGAGGAGGTCGGCGACCTCGCGCTGCTTGGCGGCGAAGTTGACCATCTCCTGGTTCTTTAGCGCGCGGACGGGGATGACGGGCAGCCGCGGGTCAATCTGCACGCTTGGAATCGCGTCGCGGGCGGAGGCGCGGATGAACGCCTTCTTGAAGTTCGCGTGCGCGATGCATTCGTTGGCGCAGACGAAGCGCGTTCCGAGCTGGACTCCGACGGCACCCATTTCGAGATAGGCGGCGATTGCCTCGCCGCGACCGATCCCGCCGGCGACGAAGACCGGAATGTCCTTGCTCACATTGGGCAGGATTTCCTGCGCCAGCACCGAGGTCGAGACCGGACCGATATGGCCGCCCGCCTCCATCCCCTCGATGACCAAGGCATCGACGTTCGATCGCATCAGCTTTTTCGCAAGCGCGAGAGCGGGCGCAAAGGCCATCAGCTTCGCGCCGCGCTCCTTGATCTTGTCCATCGCCCAGCCGGGAGGAAGGCCGCCGGCGAGTACAACATGGCCGACGTCGTGCTTGGCGCAGACATCGATCAGCTCCGAAAGCTGCGGATGCATGGTAATCAGGTTGACGCCGAACGGGCGATCGGTCCGCGTCCTGGTTTCCGCGATCTCGGTATCGAGCAGCTCGGGAGTCATCGCCCCGCACGCGACCACGCCAAATCCGCCGGCGTTGCTGATTGCAGAGACGAGGTTCCGCTCGGAGATCCAGCTCATCGCGCCGCCCATGATCGCGACCTCGCAGCCAAGGAACTCGGTGCCCCGGTGCATCAGTTCCTTCAGCCGCTCGTGGCCGGGCGAGGCGTGGACAGCGCGCGGTTCGGCGATCAGGCCTTCGCCGCTCATGCCGCTTTCTCCGAGTCGAGGCCGAAGGCGGTATGGAGTACCCG
>DASTAU010000311.1:0-2657 GCA_035712425.1 Sphingomicrobium sp. | reverse complement strand
GTTCGCGCTGACCGGCTTCGAATTCGCGCTGTCGCCGGTCGGCAAGATCCGCAATCCCGAGCGGAACCTGTCGCGAGCTTTGGTCGGCGGCCTGGCGTTGATCGCAATCGTTTATCTGACGACCACGCTGTGCCTCAGCCTCATCATGCCCAATGCGGAAATCGCGAAGTCGATTGCGCCCTTCCCGGCTGCGATCGGGCTTTACTGGGGAGGCACGGCCGCAACCCTGGCCGCTCTCGCGATGGCGATCAGCGCCTTCGGCACGCTCAACGCCTCGCTGCTCGGCTGCGGCGAGATGCTCTATTCGCTGTCGCTGCGCGGCGACGTGCCGCGAATCTTCGCGCGCAACAATCGCTTCAATGCGCCGTGGATCGCTCAGCTGACGAGCGCGGCTATCGTGTTTGTGCTGCTCGGACTAAACGAGGCGAAGGGAACGACGCAGCTATTCACCTTCATCACATTGTTGGCAGCCGACGCGGTTCTGTACCTTTATTCAGCGGCGGCCATTGCTGCAGCGATCAAGGACCGGAAGGCGTCCACAACCATCGCTTGCGCGATTGGGCTCGTTTTCGTCCTTTACGCTTTTTACGGTTCGGGCCTCGAAGCCTTCCTGCTATCGCTCGCCCTGCTAGCCTCCGGAATCGTCATCTTCCTGCTCAGGAAGCGCGGAACCAGCCGGGCGCCGGAGCTTGCTCCAGCCTCGCCTCCGGGATCATCTGCCTGAGCTTTCGAGCGAAGCTTCTCAGGCACACTTCGCTCGTTCCAAGCGGCCCTGCCTCGTAGGTCGGCGATTGCATGCCCAGCTGCACGCGGGTGATGAGCTCGGTGTCCTCCGCGTTAACCCGCCGGTTGATCCGCCAGTTCAGGTGCCGCGCAGCCTTCATTTCGCGCCGCTCATCTGGAAGCGCATAGCTGATCTCGCGGATCACCGTCTCGGTCGCGCTCACCGGCACGAACTGCATGAAGTCGACCTGGTCCGGATAGATGTCGAACGCGACGTTGGGGAACAGCTTGTAATAGAGCCACTTGCGCTGGTGGCTCTCGGGCAAATGCTCCACGCGCGGAAGGAGGCGCTGGTAGGCGCGCTCCGACGGATTCGCGGACTCCTTCTCGACCAACTCGCCTTCCATCCGGTCGACGTGATCCTGCGCTTCGATCCGGTAGTTGCGGCCGAACAGGCGCGTCAGGCCAGGGTGGCCGACGGGGATATGCAAATGGTCGGAATAATTGTCGGCGATCGTCTTCCAGTTGAGGGGCCGCGGCCGAAGCGTCACGCGTCCGATCGCCCTCAGCTCCTCGAACCGGTAAAGCGCGACCTCGCCCGCATAGGGCGCCATCATCTCCGCGACCGACGGAGCGCCCGGCTCGAGCGTGACGAACAGGAATCCATGCCACCGTTCCAGCGGCACCGGGTGCAGGCCCAGCTTTTCAGTCTGGAGACCGGGATATTCCTGCCGATGCGGAACGCCGACGAGCCGGCCGTCTCGCGCATAGCTCCACGCATGATAGGGACAGGTCACCACCTTCGCGCAACCGCCAGTCCCGTCGAGAAGACGCGATCCACGGTGGCGGCAGACGTTGGAGAACGCCCGCACCTCGCCATCGTCGCCGCGGATGACGAACAGGCTCTCGCCAAGATATTCCAGGCTTCGCCATTCGCCCGGCTCGGCGATCTCGCTCTCGTGGCAGACCACCTGCGGCGCGGCGCGAAGAAAAGCCTTCTTCTCCGCTTCGAAGAATTCCGGGTCGTGATAGAGCCAGCCCGGCAAGCTCATGCCGTCGAGTGGGTCTGCCGCCGGCTGAACGGGCTTTAGCTGGGTCGCCATGCACCCGATTTGCCACGACTTAACCCCGGACCGCAATCCGGGGCCACCTCAACCGCCTCAGTAACCGCGGCGAGGCGGGAACTGGGCGTTGATGATCGTTCCCGTCGGAAGCTGGCAGGTTCCGGCACCGCCGCCGGCCATGCCGGAGCTCGGCCGCATCAGCCTGAAGTCGCAGCGCATGAAGCCGCCCGGCCCCTGCAAATTGGCGAGGACCTGGCCGCTATAGTTCGTGATGGTGTCGATCGACGGACCCCACGGACCCCAGCCGCCCCAGCCCCAGCCCCAGTGCCGGCCGCCGAAACCACCGCCCCAGCCCCAGCCGGGGCCCCAACCGCGCCACAGCGGGTCATAGTCCGCCACGGATTCCGAGGTGATCTGGAAGAACGGACCCTGGAACACTTCGCCGTTGCTGAGCTGCGCGACCATGTTCCCGCGCGTGCCGCCGCTTTCGGTCCACGTGAACGTGGCGCCGACGTTTTGGCCGACAACCTGCCCGGTCCCGACACCGGTGGTGGTGCAGGCCGCTGCCCCGAGGACAATCAATGAGGCCCCCGCAAGCCTGATCGAGAAAGCCTTCATCGTCTTACTCCTTTACTCGTCCCGATATAAAAACTGATAACCGGGCTATCTGCTCCCGAGGCTGAACGACTCATTGCGTAAGTGCAATGCTTGTCACGCAAAGTTCATGTCTTGGCTTGCCTTTTGAGGGTCGTTCCGCCATAGGCGCGGCCGCTGGCGCGGGAGCTTTAGCCTCCGCGCTGGTTTGCATTTGGAAGACAGCCGGAGGGGCGTGCCATCGGGGCCCGTCAGCGATCGGCCAAAAGAGAGAAC
>DASTAU010000310.1:0-14043 GCA_035712425.1 Sphingomicrobium sp. | reverse complement strand
GACCGATCGCTTCACCGCGCGCGAAGCACTGTTTTACCACGAGACGATCCGCCCGGGTAAGATCGAGATCATCGCTTCGAAGCCGATGGCGACGCAGCGCGACCTCAGCCTGGCCTACTCGCCCGGCGTGGCGGTGCCGGTCCGCGAGATCGCCGAGAACCCGACCTGCGCCTACGATTATACGAGCAAGGGCAATCTCGTCGCGGTGATCTCCAACGGAACCGCGATCCTCGGGATGGGCAACCTCGGCGCGCTCGCGTCGAAGCCGGTGATGGAAGGCAAGGCAGTGCTGTTCAAGCGCTTCGCCGACGTCGATGCGATCGACATCGAAGTGAAAACCGAGGACGCTCAGCGATTCATCGACGCCGTCGAACTGCTCGAGCCGAGCTTCGGCGGGATCAACCTCGAAGACATTGCCGCGCCCGATTGCTTCATCATCGAGCAGACGTTGCGCGAACGAATGAACATCCCGGTCTTCCACGACGACCAGCACGGCACGGCGATCATCACGGCTGCGGGCCTCATCAACGCCTGCCTTCTCACGAACCGGAAGCTGGGCGACATCAAGGTCGTCGTGAACGGAGCGGGCGCCGCCGCCATCGCCTGCACCGAGCTGGTGAAAGCGATGGGGGTCAAGGGCGATCACGTCATCATGTGCGATCGCAAGGGCGTGATCAGCAAGGACCGCACCGACCTCGATCAATGGAAGTCGGCGCATGCGGTCGAGACGGACAAGAAGACGCTCGCCGAGGCGATCGAAGGCGCGGACGTCTTCCTTGGACTGTCGGCGGCCAACGTGGTCAGCAAGGACATGGTGAAGTCGATGGCGAAGGAGCCGATCATCTTCGCCATGGCCAATCCGGACCCGGAGATTTGGCCGCCGGACGCGACCGAGGTTCGGCCTGACGCGATCATCGCGACTGGCCGCTCCGACTTCCCGAACCAGGTCAACAATGTCCTCGGCTTCCCCTTCATCTTTCGTGGCGCCCTCGATGTGCGGGCTACGGCGATCAACGAATCGATGAAGATCGCGGCTGCGGAAGCGCTCGCTCAGCTGGCGCGCGAGCCAGTGCCGGAGGAGGTCGCGGCGGCGTACGGGGGACGCTCGCAGAGCTTCGGTCGCGATTACATCATTCCCGCTCCATTCGATCCGAGGCTGATGGAAGTCGTCGCATCGGCCGTTGCGGAAGCGGCCGTCCAGAGCGGTGTGGCGCAAAAGCCGATCGCCAACATGGAGGCGTACCGGCAGGAGCTTCGAGCGCGACTCAATCCGACGGTGTCGGTGATGAGCCAGGCGTATGAGAATGCGCGCGCAAACCCGAAGCGCGTATTGTTCGCGGAAGGCGAGGAACCGAACGTCCTCCGCGCCGCGATCGCTTTCAAGGAAGCTGGTTACGGGACGCCGGTGCTGGTCGGTCGCGAGGACGTCTATGACCTCCTCAAGGAAATGGGTGTCGAGAATCCGCGCGACTACGAAGTTCTGAACAGCCGCAATTCACCGCTGGTCGGGCGCGCGGTCGATTTCATTTACGAGAAGCACCAGCGTCACGGAATGCTTCGCCGCGAGGTCGAGCGGCTGGTCAATCAGGACCGCAATTATTTCGCGGCTGCGATGCTCTCGCTCGGCGAAGCGGACGCGATGATCACGGGCACGACGCGGCCGTTCAGCCAGTCGCTGAAGCAGGTCTGCACGGTGATCGACGACGAACCGGGCGCAACTCCGTTCGGCATCAACGTGATCGTGAGTCGGACCCACACGGTGCTCATCGCCGACACCGCAGTGACCGAGCGCCCCACCGCCGAGCAATATGCCGCGATAGCAATGCGTGCATCGTCATTCGCCCGGCGGATGGGCCTGGAGCCGCGCGTCGCGTTCACCAGCTACACGACGTTCGGCAATCCTCCCGGAATGCATATCGAGGAGTTGCGCGGCGCGGTGAAGCTGCTCGACAGTTTCCACGCGGACTTCGAATATGAAGGTGAAATGGCGCCCGACGTGTCGCTCAATTACGACATGCAGAAGCGCTTCTATCCGTTTAGCCGGTTGTCGGGACCTGCGAACATCCTGGTCATGCCAGGCCTTCAGTCGGCGAGCATCTCCGCGAAGCTGCTTCGGATGGTCGGCGGCGAAAACGTGCTTGGCCCCTATATCCTGGGACTGGAGCATTCGGTGCAGATCGCACCGATGACTGCGAGTGCATCGGACCTGGTGATGCTTGCAGTCCTTGCAGCGGGGGACGCCCACGCCCGCCAGCAGCGCGAAAAGCGGCGCGTGAAGGTCTAGATCCGCTCCACCGAGCTGATCGGATCCGCTTCCCGCAACGCGGCAATGATCGCGTGGAGGTGGGCGAGATCGTGCACCTCGATGTCGAGGTGGAAGGTCTGGAAGCTGCCGTCGCGATGGACCAGCTGAAGGTTGATGATGTTGGCATGCTTGGCGCCGAGAATTCCCGACATGGTGCCGAGTGCGCCAGGAATGTCGTGAAGGATCACGGCAAGACGCGCCGCGCCGCCATCCGAACCTTCGCCCCAGGCCAGGTCGAGCCAGTCGGCGTCGATCCCGCTCGCGAGCGTGTCGCAGCCGATCACGTGGACCTCGATTTCCTCGTCCTCGCGCCTCAGGCCCACGATTCGGTCGCCCGGGATCGGGTAACAGCAGGTTGCGAGATGAAATGCGACTCCCGGTGTCAGGCCCTTGATCGAGATCGCCTTTCGCTGACCGACCGGGCGAGGCGCGACGTCGCCACCGCCTGAGCCAGGCATCAGCGCTTCCATCAGTGCTTCGTCACTGACACGTTTGCGGGCGATGGCGACCATCAACTCGTCCGCACTCTCGATCTTCAGCTTCTTGAGCGCGGGTTTCAGCGCGTCCTTGTCGAGTTCGGCTGGAAGGCGCTGGACGATCTCGTCGTAGATCTTTCGGCCGAGCTCGACCGTTTCCTCGCGTTCCTTGTGGCGGACGAAGCGGCGGACGCCGGCGCGCGCCTTGCCCGTGGCGACGAAGCGGAGCCAGCTCGGCTGGGGATGTTGCGCCTCCGATGCGAGGATTTCGACCTGGTCGCCGTTCTCGAGCATGGTCCTCAGCGGGACGACGCGTCCGTTGATCTTGGCGCCGACGGTGCGGTCGCCAAGGTCGGTGTGCACGGCGTAAGCGAAGTCGACCGGGGTCGCGCCCTTGGGAAGCTGGATCAGCTCGCCCTTTGGAGTGAAGGCGAAGATCCGGTCCTGGTACATCGCCATTCGCGTATGCTCGAGAAGCTCTTCGGGGCTCTCGGCATGGTCGAGGATTTCGACGAGATCATCGACCCAGGGGATGTTCATGTCGCCCTTGGGCCTGCCCTCCTTGTAGGCCCAATGGGCGGCGAGACCGCGCTCGGCCTGCTCGTGCATTTCGCGGCTGCGAATCTGGATTTCGATCCGCATCTTGGAATCGTGGATCACGGAGGTGTGCAGCGACCGATAGCCATTGCGCTTCGGGGTCGAGATGTAATCCTTGAAGCGGCCCGGAACCATCGGCCAGCGGCGGTGGATCAGGCCGAGCGCGCGATAGCAGTCGGCGACGTCGTCGACGATGATTCGGAACGCCATGACGTCGGACAATTGTTCGAAGCTGATGTGGCGCTCGGCCATCTTCCGCCAGATCGAAAAAGGATGCTTTTGGCGGCCAGTGACTTCGGCCTCGAGGCCGTTGTCGGCGAGATAGAGCTGGAGGCCGAGGCCGATGCGGTTGACGAGATCGCCGCCGGATTCGGTAAGTTGCTTGAGGCGGCGCATGATCGACGCGAAGGCGTCCGGCTCCAGCTCCTTGAACGCGAGCGTCTGCATCTCCGTCATCATTTCGTACATGCCGATCCGCTCGGCGAGCGGGGCGTAGATATCCATCGTCTCGCGCGCGATCCGGCGGCGCTTCTCCTCGGACGGGATGTGATGGAGCGTCCGCATGTTGTGCAGGCGGTCGGCGAGCTTGACGAGCAGCACGCGGATGTCGTCGCTGAGCGCGAGGAGGAACTTGCGCAGGTTCTCCGCCGCGCGTTCGTTCTCGGACTGCGCCTCGATTTTGCTGAGCTTGGTCACGCCGTCGACCAGCCTGGCGACTTCCTTGCCGAAGAGCTTTTCGACTTCCTCGGGAGTGGCGACCGTATCTTCGATCGTGTCGTGGAGAATGGCCGTGACGATGGTTTGGTCGTCGAGCTTCAGGTCGGTGAGAATGCCCGCCACTTCGATCGGATGGCTGAAATAGGGATCGCCGGACGCGCGTTGCTGGTCGCCGTGCGCCTTCATCGAGAAGACGTAGGCGCGGTTGATCAGTCCCTCGTCCGCATCGGGATCGTAGGAACGGACCTTCTCGACCAGTTCGTACTGCCTCAGCACCGCTCTAAGATGGGGGAGGGCGGCGCTTTTGTGCAAGCGCGAAAGGTAAAGGCCGAAGAAAGGGGCTGCGCAGCGAGGGAGCGGCCGCGCAGCCCGCGGGGCAACTTATTTGGACGCCAGCGACTCAGCCGAAGTGCTTTTGGCGGATGCGTTGCAGCGTTGGAGTTCCGATGAGCCAAATGCCCGACCATCGACGAGGAAGCTCTCGATCCGACCGGCCCGTTTCGCGAGAGACTGGCAAAGGACCGCCGGCCGGCTCTCTTCGGTCGAACCCTGGCATGCGGCGGGACCGCAATTCCAGCTGATGTCGCGAGTGATGAAGCGGCCGCTTGCGGGCTTCGTCAGTGTTGCGGAATAATTGGCTGCCGCGGCGGGCGCGGCGGCAAGAGCGAAACCAAGGAGGACGGCGGTCGATCGGAACATCGTAGGGCCCCTGCTATTCTGGTTGCGATTTGAAACTGAATAACGCAATTAGTTTTAACGCGCAACTGTTTTTTGGAACCGTTGTGTGCTTTGATGAGATTCCGTGAGCGGAGAGACGCGGAGAATGCCGGGAGATACGCTGACGTCGGACATCGATCGATTCAGGGAGGCGGCGCTCACGTGCCCCATCCCCGCTGCAGTCGAATTGATCGGCGAGAAATGGGCGTTTCTGATTCTGCGCGGCGCATTCAACGGCCTCCATCATTTCGAAGAGTTCCAGGCCGGGCTGGGAATTGCGCGCAACATCCTCTCCGACCGACTGTCGAAGATGGTGGCTGGCGGAATTTTGCAGAGAGAGCCGGACCCCGCCGACCGACGCAAGGTCATCTATTCGCTCACGGACAAAGGCGAGTCCCTGCTTCCCGTGCTGCTCGCAATGCGCCAGTGGGGCGAGGACTGGGGTTATGGCCAGATGAAGATCGTGCTCGCCGATCGTCGAGATCAGCGTCCCGTGAAGAGGATTTGCGTCCAGGCCCACGATGGTCGGCAGCTCTCGCTCGGCGAGCTTACCTGGATCGACCG
This sequence comes from Sphingomicrobium sp., assembly GCA_035712425.1. Lineage (GTDB taxonomy): Bacteria > Pseudomonadota > Alphaproteobacteria > Sphingomonadales > Sphingomonadaceae > Sphingomicrobium. Next base: position 8,667 of record DASTAU010000310.1, on the reverse strand, counting down.
GGCCGACGCCGGAACGGTTCCGATCAAGACCGCCGCGGAATAGCTACTCCAAGCTGAGCAAATGGTCGCGAAGCGCGCGCGCGTCGTGAAGCGCGTTGTGCGGCACCTTGCTGTTCGCCGCAGTGCTGAAATTACTCAGCGGCCTCAGCTGAAAGCTGACGTTGCGAGCATCGATCATGTCGCCCGGTCCGGTCACCATCAGGTTGCAGAATTGAGCGATATCCTCGGGCCAGTCGGCGACGATCACCGGCTCCTCGTCGTGTCGCAGATATTGTTCGAGCGCGTGGGCGGCATCGGCCCGCGAGAGCCTCGGACAGGAAAGCCGCGGGGTGACCGAATCGAGATAGGGCACGACATGCCGCTCTACCCATTCAACGAGCGGCTCCGAGGTTCGAAACGTCAGGTATAGGTCGTCCCCGTTGTCGGGCACGAGGGCAAGGCTGAGCAGCGCTCCGCCGATTCCATTATATTCGGTGTCGAGGAAGTAACGCATGACGCAGGCGTAAACCTTCGCGCCGACGCTGAGTAGGTCGTTAATTCGTCAGCGTGGCTGGAACGCCGAGCAATCGTCGGTCGGAAGCGGTTTGTGTTTCTGGCACCGTTCCCAGGCGAGGCGCCATTGCTTGCCCCATTCTTCGTCCTGCTTGCGCATTTCACGGCCAGCCTTTTCGTCTTTCTCGGATTGGCTGGTCGTGGCGGCATCGACGCCGGCGGATACGACCTTCACCGGCAGCGTGGCGACGTCGACTGCGGTCTTTGCGACAGTTCCTACAACGCAACCGCCGGCCAACAGGGGCAAAGCGACAATTAGCAATGCGTTACGCATTCCCCATCCTCGACCGGCGTTGCCGCCGTCGCAACCTCAAAGCGACGAAAAGAAGCTCCACATCAGGTCATTGGCCCTGATCGCCATCGATGGCTGTTTGCGGCCGTTCTTCGTTCCGCCGCCCGGCCAGCTGTGCCCGCCCGAATCGGTCACGCACAGTTCGACCGGCGCGCCGCCGGGCTTTGGCACATGCACGTCGCAATGTGCTCCGGTGACGGTCAGCACCCGCTTCGACTGCTCCTGGGCGCGATCGATCTTCACCCATTTCGCCTGCGTCGCCGGAACGGAGACGAAGTCGGCGTGCGAAGGCCCGACACCAACACCGCCATTGAACGGCACGTTCGGATCGTCGGCTGCGTGGAATTCGATCACCGCGACCGGGCGCGAAGGCGTGCAGCGAGTCGTATTGTCGGTACCTTCAACTGGCGCAATCGCGCGAATTTCCGGCGCCTCACAGGCGAGCCGCCAGCTCATCATCGCGCCATTGGACATCCCGGCGGCGAAGATTCGCTTCGGATCGATGCTGGCCTGACGCTCGACCCGGTGGATGACGTCGCGAATGAAGCCGACGTCATCGACATCGCTTTTCTGCGCCGCCCCGCAGCAAGCACCCGCGTTCCACGTCGCGAGGACGCCGCCCGGAAACCGCGAATATCCGTTGGGGAAGACCGCGATGAACCCGGCCTGCTCCGACTTGCTGATCAGCTTGTAATTGTCGTCGTTCGCCTGGTTGTCGGCATCGCCGCCGCCACCGTGGAGAGCGATCAGCATCGGCGCCGGCGCCCCCCGGTAGCTCTTGGGCACATGCACCAGATATTCACGGGTCAGCCCGTCGTGAACGACGCTGAAGCGATAGTCGCCGGGGGCGGTGATCCGGGTCGCGTTCGGGTCGGCCGGAAGATTGCCGCGTTGCTGCTGCTCCGCCTGCATTATCTGGCGAAACCGGCCCATGCGCTGCGCCGCGGCGGCTCCGGCAATGGTCACTGCAACGAGGCCGAGGACGGCGCCGCCGGTGAAAAAGCGAGACTTCATAATCGAACCCTTTTCAAGAATGCGCGAGCTTGAGCTTATTGTCGTTTCGGCGCTTGAACGAATTCTGAGGCTGGCCTTGCTCGCCCGTTCAGCTTCATTGACGCGCCTTAACCAATGCTCATCGCCTCCTCGGCCAGCGCTTCGGCCTGGGTGAGCAGCGCCTCGTCAGCTTCCGCTCCCGGCGGCAGCGCTTCACGACCGACGATGACCATTAGCGGCACCGCCATCGGGGTGATCCGGCCGGTTTCAACATGGAGCATGGTCGCGGAAGCGCGGTCGACGAGCCGGACGAGGCGACCGAGCTCGGTCATCCGGCGACGTGCATCGTCCCAGGCGGCGCGGAGGAGGAGGTGCTGCGGTTCGTATCGGCGCAGGACATCGTAGATGAGGTCGGTCGAAAAGCTGACCTGCCGCCCCGACTTCTTCTTGCCCGGGTGGTGCCGCTCGACGAGGCCGCCAATCACCGCCACTTCGCGAAAGGCGGTCTTGAGCAAGTAGGAGCTCTCGACCCAGTCCACGAACTCTTGCTCGAGGATGTCGGCGGAGAAAAGCGCCTTGGGATCGGTGATCGGCTCCAGCGCATAGCAGGCGAGGGCATAATCGTTCGCCACGAAGCCGAGCGGTTTGAGGCCCGCTTTCTCCATGCGCTTGGTCAAAAGCATTCCGAGCGATTGGTGCGCGTTCCAGCCTTCGAAGCTGTAGGCGACCATGAAATGCTGCCCCTCGTGCGGAAAGGTCTCGACCAGCAGCTGATGCGGCTCCGGCAGGACCGATCGTTCGGACTGGACCTCCAGCCATTCGCGCACGTCATCGGGAAAGCGGTGCCAGTCGTTCCGATCGCACAGCATGTGGCGGACGCGGTTTGCGAGGTGAGTCGACATCGACATTCGCTGCCCGCCGTACGTGACGATCTGGCCGCGCTTGGACGACGCGTGGACGACGATGTCGGTATCCTTGAACTGCTCGACCTCGAGGCTGAGGCCGGCGAAGAAAAAGCGGTCTCCCGGCGCGAGTGCCGATGCGAAGCCTTCTTCGACGGTGCCGAGCTTTCGCCCATTCTTGAAACGCACGGTGAGCAAGGGCTGCTCGACGATGACCCCCGCGTTGAGCCGGTGCTGTTGCGCCACCGTCGGCTTGGCGATTCGCCACATGCCGTCAGCCTCGGGCACGAGGCGCCGGAAACGGTCGTAGGCCTTCAACGCGTAACCGCCGGTTGCGATGAAGTTCAGGATCTCGTCGAACGTCTCCTGCTTGAGCCCGGCATAGGGCGCGGCCGAGCGGACTTCCGCAAGGAGGTCCGTTTCGCGGAACGGTGCGGCCACTGCCATTGCGAGGATATGCTGGGCGAGGACGTCGAGCGCGCCCGGTCGGAAGACTTCGGGATCGAGCTCGCCATCGTCGATCGCGTCGAGCGCGGCGCGCGCTTCCAGATATTCAAACCGGTTACCGGGGACGATCATGCCTTTCGAGGGCTCGTCGAGCCGGTGATTGGCGCGGCCGATTCGCTGGAGGAGACGCGAGCTGCCCTTCGGCGCTCCCATCTGGATCACCAGATCGACGTCGCCCCAGTCGATTCCGAGGTCGAGGCTCGCGGTTGCGACCAACCCACGGAGCTTGCCCGCTGCCATCGCCGCTTCGACCTTGCGGCGCGCGTCGACGGACAGGCTGCCGTGGTGGATTCCGATCGGCAGGCCCTGCTCATTCTCATCCCAAAGTTTCTGGAAAATGAGCTCGGCGAGCCCGCGCGTGTTGCAGAACACCAGCGTCGTCTTGTGCTGCTCGATCAGCCGCATCACGTCGGCGATCGCGTGGTAGCCCGAATGCCCGCCCCAAGGAATCTTCTCTTCGGGAATGAGAATCGAAAGGTCGGGCTCGGCACCCGGATCGCCGATCACCAGGTCGACGAGGTCCATGTCGGCATCCGGGGCGAGCCACGAGCGGTACGCGTCCGGATCGCTGATCGTCGCCGACAGGCCCACACGGCGAAGCCGCGGAGCGAGCTTCTGCAGCCGGCTCATCGAGAGCGACAAGAGGTCGCCGCGCTTTTCCTTGGCGAAGCCGTGAAGCTCGTCGACAATGATCGTTCGAAGGCCTTCGAACATCGTCACGGCGTCCGGATAGCTCAGGAGCAGGCTGAGCGATTCCGGAGTCGTCAGAAGCATTTGCGGCGGCTTCACGCGTTGGCGTGCCTTGCGATCGGACGGTGTGTCTCCCGTGCGCGTCTCGACCCGGATCGGAAGGCCCATTTCTTCGATCGGTCCGATGAGGTTGCGCTGGACATCAACCGCGAGCGCTTTCAGCGGCGAGACATAGAGCGTGTGAAGGCCGTCGAAAGGATTCTCGGCAAGCTCGCAGATCGTCGGCAGGAATCCCGCGAGTGTCTTGCCCGCACCCGTTGCGGCCACCAGCAACGCACTTCGCCCGAGCCTCGCGCGCTCCAGCATTTCCAACTGGTGCCGGCGCGGACGCCAGCCTTTCTGCTCAAACCAGCGCTCGACGACTGGCGGGAGGTCGGTCAGAGCTTGTCAGTCCCCTCTCGGCGGCGCTCCTCCTCCTCGCGATAAAGGTCGCGCGCGCCCGCTTCGGTGCGGCTGTCGGTCTTATTGGAGCGGACCCTCATGACCAGCCAGATCAGTGCGATGAGCAGAATGGCCGGCAAGACGATGTCCATAACCCACCAGGAAGCTTGTCCCATCCATTTCCTCCCGCCCGGGTTTGAACGGAACTCCCGGGTCTTTCGGCCTATATAGCTATCAATGGCGCGATTGGGTTCCTGGATCGAGTCCCACCCCGAGGGCATTTACGTGCGCCCGGCGGATGCATGGATCGACCCGACTGTGCCCAAGGCCAAGGCGATGATTACACATGGTCATTCCGATCACGCGCGGGGCGGCCACCAAGCCGTGCTGGCGACGCCGGAGACGCTCGCGATCATGGAATACCGCTACGGTCCGCAGAGCGGCCAACCGATCGCTTATGCCGAAGGTTTGCGTGTTGGGGACGTGGACGTCAGCTTCGTCCCGGCTGGCCACGTCCTCGGAAGCGCTCAGATTGTGCTTGAGCACAAAGGCGAAAAGATCGTGGTCTCGGGCGACTACAAGCGCCGGCCAGACCCCACCTGCGCCTGCTTCGTGCCGGTGCCTTGCGACATCTTTATCACCGAAGCCACCTTCGGCCTCCCCGTGTTCCGGCACCCCGAGACTGGAAGCGAAATCGACCGCCTGCTTCATCGACTTCACTCAGACCCGAGCCGCTGCGTGCTTGTCGGCGCATACGCGCTCGGCAAGGCGCAGCGGATCATCACCGAGCTTCGCGAGCGCGGGCATGACCAGGCGATCTATTTCCACGGCGCGATCGAGCGCTTGAACCAGCTTTACGAAAGCTTCGGAGTCCAGCTCGGTGAGCTTCGCCACACCGGCGGAGCGAACAAGCAAGAGATGAAAGGGCATGTCGTGATCGCGCCGCCCGGAGCGCTTAACGACCGCTGGTCGCGGCGGCTGCCGGACCCGGTCACCGCGATGGCGTCCGGCTGGATGAGAATTCGTCAGCGTGCGCGGCAGAGCAACATAGAACTGCCGCTGGTGATTTCCGATCACGCCGACTGGGACGAGCTGACCATGACCATTCGCGAGCTGGAGCCGCGGGAAGTGTGGATCACCCACGGCCGCGAGGAAGCGCTCAAGCACTGGTGCATGACTCACCAGCTCAAAGCCTGCGAGTTGAACCTCGTCGGTTACGAGGATGAGGACGACTGAGGCAGCGGGGTCGAACTCAGGCCGCCGGCGGCTGCACCATCGTCGAAATGCGCTGCAAAGCGATCTGAGCGCGCTCGCGGTCTATGACCAGAGCTGCCGTCTGTGTGATCAGGTCGACCAGCATCAGGTCGCGGACCGTCGGCTCTCGCGGCTCACGATGATACATGGCGAAGGTGCCCAGCACCTTGCGGCCGCGAGTCAGGATCGGGATCGACCAGCAAGCGCGGAGCCCGTGCGGAAGCGCGAGGTCCTTGTAGTCGGCCCATAGTGGATCAGTCGCGATGTCGTTCACGAAAACCGCCGCACCCATATAGGCCGCCGTGCCGCACGAACCGGCGCAGGCTCCGATCTCCGCACCGTCGAGCGCCGCCATATAGTCTTCCGGCAGGCTGGGCGCTGCTCCCGGGCGAAGGCGCTTTCCGTCAGGATCGAGGAGCAGGATCGAGCCGAGAACGCCGGTGCTGGATGTCGATTCGACGATGTGAATCAGCTCACTGAGGGTCATTTCGAGCGGACTGTCGCCGATCGCCAGCTCGAGCACCTTGTTGTGCGCCGCGCGGAGAGTCTCGTTGCGCTTGTTATCGGTGACGTTGTTGCCCTGGATGAAAATGCCCGAGTTGTAACCCTGCGATGCGGGGACGGGTTGAAACACCAGGTTGACCAGCACTTCCTCGATCGAGTCGTCGGGTCTCAGGATGCTGAGCGGCATGGCGCGCCCGACGAAGGCTTCGCCGGAACGTGCTACTCCGTTCAGGATGTCATCGATGCCCTGGACGTCGAATTCGGGGAGCGCTTCCGCCAGCGGCTTCCCGATCAGCGCGCGCTTGCCGACCAGCTCGACGAACGCCTTGTTGGCGATGACGATCTTATGATCGGCGCCTTCGACCAGCGCCATGAAGCCAGGCGCCGAATCGAACATCAGTTGGAGCCGCTCGTGCTCGCTGCTCAGATGCGCAACCTGATCCAGCATTGGCGCCCTCATACAACAACGGCGCGCCGCCGTCACTGCGCCCGGCGCTAGTGCACGGCTTCGACGCGTTCCACCCCTGACCTGGCCAGCTGGTCGTCGATCTGCCCGACGAGTCTGTCGAGGCCCGCCTGATCCGCGGATTCGGCGCGGGCGACCAGAACGTCCTGCGTGTTCGAGGCGCGCAGGAGCCACCAGCCGTCAATGGTGCTGACCCGGACCCCGTCCGTCGCATCGACCTTCGCGCCGTCCGCCGCGAGTCGGTCGCGGACCTCGTCGATGATCGCGAACTTGCGCGGCTCATCGACCTGGAAGCGCAGTTCCGGCGTCGCCACCGCCGTGGGCATTGCCGATTTCAGCTCGGTCAGGCTCTTGCCCGATTCGCTCACGGCCTCGATCAGGCGGACGGCGGCATAGAGGGCATCGTCGAAGCCGTACCAGCGGTGCTTGAAGAAGATGTGGCCGCTCATCTCGCCGGCCAGTGGTGATCCCGTTTCCTTCATCTTCGATTTGATGAGGCTGTGACCCGTCTTCCACATGAGCGGGGTACCGCCGAGCTCGCCGACGCGATCAAACAATAGCTGGCTCGCCTTTACATCGGCGATGATGGTGGCGCCTGGCTGTTCCTTCAGGACCGGCTCGGCGAGGATCATCAGAAGCTGGTCGCCCCAGATCACCCGGCCTTCGCCATCGACCGCGCCGATCCGGTCGCCGTCACCGTCGAATGCGATCCCGAAGTCGAGTTGCTCGCGCGTCACCAGGTCCTTGAGGTCGGCGAGATTCGCTTCGACCGTCGGATCGGGATGATGATTGGGGAAGCGGCCATCCACCTCGCTGTAAATGACGTGCTGATGGCCCGGCAGCCGCTCGACGAGCATGTCGAGGATAGGCCCCGCTGCGCCGTTGCCGGCGTCCCAGCCGATCCGGAAGGGCTTGCCCGAAAAGCCGTCGAGCAGCCGGTTCACATAGGCCTCGCGGATGTCGACCTCTTCGATGGCGCCATTGCCTTCGCTCCAGTCGCCGCGTGCCGCCCGCTCGCCGATCGCCTGGATTTCCTTCCCGAAGACCGATCGGCCTTTGAGCAGCAGCTTGAAACCATTGTAATTGGCCGGGTTGTGGCTCCCGGTGACCTGGATGCCGCCGTCGACGTCGAGATAGTGGGTCGCGAAATAGAGCATGGGCGAGGGCCCCATGCCGACCTGGACCACGTCGATCCCGCTTTCGGTGAGCCCGCGAATCAGCGCCGCTTCGAGCATCCCGCTATGGGTCCGGCCGTCGCGACCCACGGCTATGCGTCTGGCTTTTTCATCCCGCGCCTTCGCCGCGAAAGTCCGCCCAAGGGAGTAAGCATCAGATTCGTTGAGCGTGTCGCCGACGATTCCGCGGATATCGTACTCGCGGAGGATGGTAGGATTGAACTTGTGGGCCATATGCTGGCGCTTGTACCCCTGCGAAGGCAGGGGTCCAGTCCAAGAAAAAAGAGTCTGGGCTCCTGCCTTCGCAGGAGCACAAGAAATCAACCGGCTGCGGCGAGCTTTTGCTCTTCCTGGCCCGGTATTCCGAGGCCCGCGATCATTTCGCGAAGCTCCTGGCGCGCCGTGATGTGGGCGATTCCGACTTCGCCGAGGTGCGGCAGATCGAGGAGCGTAAGGCCCTTCGGAAACAGCTCGCGGTAGATCACGCGCTCGCCGAGGCCCGGGATGACCCTGAAACCAACGCGGCGGGCGAGCTCGTCCAGCGCCGCGCCGACGCGTTTCAAATTGTGCGATTCGATGTGCTGAAGACGATTCCTGAGCACGACCCAGTCGACGCTTTTGCCGGTGACCTTGGCGCGCTGGGTGCGGCTGTTCCAAATCAACTCGGCATAGAAACTAGGCTTCGTCACCTTGTAATTCTCGGGATGGACCTGGCCGATCAGGTCGAGGTCGACGAAGCTGTCGTTCATTGGCGTCACGAGAGTATCGGCCTTCAGGATCGCCGCCCGGGCGAGATCATCATCGCGGCCGGGCGTGTCGATGACGATCACGTCCGAAACCTGGGCCAGCCGCTCGATGGCGGCGTTGAGACCGGCTTCGCTGTGGTCCTCC
>DASTAU010000309.1:0-6893 GCA_035712425.1 Sphingomicrobium sp. | reverse complement strand
CGCCTTCGGGGACCAGTACAAGGCGACGGACTTCCGCGTGCCCGGTCCCGGCAAGCTCACCATGACATGGACGGGCGAGAACGGGGAGGTCCAGGAATATGAGGTGTTCGACTTCCCGGGCTCGGGCGTTGCGATGGGCATGTACAATCTCGATGCGAGCATCCGCGACTTTGCCCACGCCTGCTTCAACTACAGCCTGGGGCGCAAATGGCCGCTCTATCTCTCCACGAAGAACACGATCCTGAAGGCCTATGACGGCCGCTTCAAGGACATCTTCCAGGAGATTTATGACAGCGAATACAAAGCGAAATTTGAGAAAGCTGGTATCGAATATCAGCATCGCCTGATCGACGACATGGTCGCTTCGGCGCTCAAATGGAGCGGCAAGTTCGTCTGGGCCTGCAAGAATTACGACGGCGACGTCCAGTCGGACCAGGTGGCGCAGGGCTTCGGCTCACTCGGGCTGATGACCTCGGTGCTGATGACCCCCGACGGCAAGACGGTCGAAGCCGAGGCCGCGCACGGCACCGTGACGCGCCATTACCGGATGCATCAGCAGGGCAAGGCGACCTCGACCAATCCGATTGCCTCGATCTTCGCCTGGACCGGCGGTCTCAGGTATCGCGGCAAGTTCGACGATACGCCCGAGGTCGTGAAGTTCGCCGAGACGCTCGAGCGCGTGTGCGTCGAGACCGTCGAAGGCGGTCAGATGACCAAGGACCTCGCGATTCTTGTCGGCCCGGAGCAGCCGTGGCTTACGACCGAGCAATTCTTCGAGGCAATCGTGAAGAACCTCGAGGCGGCGATGGCCGAGGAACCCGTCAGCGCCTGAGCCCCGCGTCCGGTGAGCGGATGTGCTCGCGACGGACACCGAGCCCAACCAGACGCGCCGGAATGCGTCTGAGAACGGGAAAGCGGCCGAAGAGGCGCAATACGAACGGCACCTTGTCGAGCACGGCCTTGCGGGTGACCAGCGGCGTCAGGATGCGATCGTGGATCGCCTTCTGCACGCCCTGGATCACGCGGGTCGGTAGCATCCGCCGCGCCTGGACATTTTCGAGCAGCGGATCGACGTTCTCGCCCCTTGCGAGCGGCGCAGCGAGAATATTCGCGGCCGCCACTGCATCCTGCACGGCCAGGTTGATCCCGACTCCGCCGACCGGCGACATGGCGTGGGCCGCATCGCCGATCGCGAGCAGGCCGGGCCGCCACCAGCGCGTCAGGCGATCCAGTGACACGGAAAGCAGCTTAACCTGGTCCCAATCCTTGAGCGTGTCGGCAACCGGGGCGAGATCGGGCGCCGCGCGGGCGACATCGTCGCGGAAAGCCGCAATCCCCTTCTCTCGGATTTCATCGGCTGCGCCCTTCGCGACCACGTAAGCGCACTGCCAGTAATCGCCGCGATCGATTTCCACGACCAAGGTGCCGGAACCGAAGGTCCCGCCGGTCTCGTTGGTCGGAGTCTTTTCCTTCGGCAGGCGAAACCACAGCACGTCGATTGGCGCGCCAAGGTCTTGCTTGGGGAGTCCTCCCTTCTCGCGAAGGATCGAGCTACGGCCGTCCGCCGCGATCGTCAGGCGCGCCCTCACCTCCCCGCCGTCGCCGAGCCGCACCCCCGAAACCCGTTCGTTCTCGAACAGGAGATCGACCGCTTCGGCCTCCATGCGCAGCGAGAAGGTCGGATAATGGCGAGCTTCCTGCGCGAGGAAGTCGAGGAAATCCCATTGCGGCATCAACGCCACGAACCGGCTCTTCACCGGCAGATGGCCCATGTCGGCAAAGCCGATCTGCCGATCGGCGACACGGATCGTCAAAGTCCGAACTTCGTCATGCGGCCGCTTCAGGAAATCGTCGAGGAGGCCCAGCTCGCGAAGTAGCTCGAGGGTCGACGGATGCACCGTGTCGCCCCGGAAATCGCGGAAAAAGTCGGCGTGCTTTTCCAGCACCTCCACCTTGCAGCCGGCTCGCGCGAACAGCAGTCCGGCCATGACTCCCGCCGGTCCCCCGCCCGCGATCACCAGATCCAGATCATCGCTTCCTTTTGACGCCATGACGTCAGCCTCTACCGCCGTTGCCCCTAAAAGGGCAAAGACAGTGCGTGGAACCCGACTTCGCAACTTCCGGCTTTAGCGACGCCCTGGTGATCCTCGGAGCCGCGGGAATCATCATCCCCGCGTTCGCGCGATTCCGTATCAGCCCGATCATCGGATTTATCCTGATCGGAGTCCTGGTCGGGCCGGCGGGTCTTGGCGCGCTCACCGGCACGCGCCCGTGGCTCAACTATCTGACGATCTCGAACGCGCACCGCGTCGAGCCCTTCGCCGAGCTCGGCATCATCATGCTGCTGTTCTCCATCGGGCTCGAACTCTCGCTTCGGCGGCTGTGGTCGATGCGCAGAATCGTTTTCGGAGTGGGCGCGGCGGAGCTCGCCGTCTGCGCGGCGATCATCGGGGCGGCCCTGCATTTCATCGGCCAGGGCATTCCCGGAGCGATCGGGCTCGGCCTCGCGCTCGCGCTATCGTCGACGGCGATCGTCCTGCCGATGGTCGGCACCCAGTCCGCAGTAGGCCGCGCCGCGTTCGGAATGCTGCTGTTCGAAGACGTGGCGCTGGTCCCGATCGTGTTCGCGCTCGGGGCGATGGCGCCGACTGCCAGCGCGGAGGTCGGGCCCCTGGTTGGCACTTTGTTGCTCGGCGGCGCAGTCGCGCTGGGTTTGCTGTTCGGAGGGCGGCTCCTGCTTCCCGGGCTCTTCGCTCAGGCAGCACGGACCAAGAATCCCGAGGTCTTCCTCGCTGCCTGCCTGCTCGTCGTCATCGTATCGAGCCTGGTGACGTCCGCGATCGGATTTTCCGCGGTCCTGGGCGCGCTGATTGCCGGGATCGTCATCGCCGAGACCGAATATCGCGGCGAGGTCGAGGTCATCACCGCCCCGCTTCGCGGCCTCGGCCTCGCGATTTTCCTGATTACGGTTGGAATGCGCGTGAACCTGGGGCTGGTGCTCGCCAACTGGCAGAGCATCCTTCTCGCCCTTGCGGCCGTCCTTCTCGTCAAGGCGATCGTCACTGCCGGTCTGCTGAGGATCTCGGGTAGCCGTATCGGGGTCGCGGCCGAAACGGGCATGTTGATGGCCTCGCCTTCCGAGACGACGCTCATCGTGCTCGGCTCGGCGACGGCCGCGCAGCTGATCAGGCCCGAAACGGCGGCCTTCTGGCAGATCGTGACTGCGCTTGGGCTGACCATTACTCCGCTGCTTGGCATGTTCGGGCGTTTCGCGGCCCGCCGCATCGACAGGACCGGCGAGGCCGAGCTTGGGGAAGCGCTGCAAAAGGGTGGTCCCGGCAAGGTGGTCATCGTCGGCTTCGGCCGGATCGGCCGGATCGTCGCGGACATGCTTGCTGCCCACGATCGCAGCTACGTCGCCGTCGATTCGGACACGGACGCGGTCCGGCATGGCCGAAGCGCCGGCTATCCCGTCTTGTTCGGCGATGTATCGCGCGGGACGTTGGTCGGTCGGCTGAAGGTCGGAATGCCAAGCGCCGTGATCCTGACCATGGACGACCCGGTACTCGTCAGCCGGCTCACCAAGCGCCTGCGCTCGGCATTCCCGGAGATTCCCATCATCGCCCGGGCGCGCGATACGGCCCAGGCGGCCGCTTTGTATAAGGCCGGGGCGAGTCAGGCGGTGCCCGAGGCGGTGGAAGCCTCGTTGCAGATAGCCGAAGCGGCCCTGATAGATCTCGGCGTTGCGATGGGGCCCGTGATTGCCTCGATCCACGAGAAGCGAGACGAGCTTCGTGCGAAGATCAGGGCGGAGGCCGACCTGGACGAAGCCCCGCGCTTCGGCTCGCGGCGGCTACGGGACGCTCAGCTCCCAGAAGAAGGCTCGAACCGAAGCACTCCCGCGACATAGGTCCTGTGCTCCGCATTGTCCGCCGGGTGGCGGCTTCCGTCGAAGACGACCAGCTCGCGAAAATCGAACGGTGAAACGCCTTCCAGGCACGCGACGTTGACCCCGAGCTGATTGGGCGCGGAGCGGCGTTTGTGATGCGTATAGATGCCGCAGACGGAGCAGAAATGATGCTCGGCGGTCTTCGTGTTGAAGCGATAGGTCGCGAGCTTGTCCGCGCCCTGGGTGATGTGGAAGACGTCCGGTGTCGAGGTCACCGCGACGGCCCCGCGCATACGGCATATCGAACACGTGCAGCGGCGTGCCGAGGCGAAGCCCTCGGTCAGCGTGACGGTGAAGCGGACAGCGCCGCAGTGGCAGGCACCGATGAGGGTAATTGGCTCGCTAGCGTTCGTATCGACGATCATGCTCCACTTACGTCATGCCGGACTTGATCCGGCACCCGCCTTTCCTCTCTGGCACACTGAAGAAAGGCAGGTCCCGGCTCAAGGCCGGGATGACGACTAAGCTGCCACCTTCTCCAAGGCGTCTTTGACCGCCTTAAGCGCGCCCTCGGCCTTTGAACCATCGGGGCCGCCACCCTGGGCCATGTCTGGACGGCCGCCGCCGCCCTGCCCGCCCAGGGCCGCGACGGCGGCCTTGACGAGGTCGACCGCGTTCACTTGCCCAGTGAGGTCATCCGTGACTCCCACGGCAACACTGGCGCGGCCTTCGTTGACGGCGACGAGCGCGCCGATTCCGGAGCCGAGGCGCTTCTTCATGTCATCAACAGCGGCGCGCAAGCCCTTGGGATCGAAGCCTTCCACGACCTGACCGATGAACTTGTGGCCGTTGACCTCTTCGGGTGCCGGGCCTTCCGACCTTATCGCGCCCCCACCCATCGCGAGCTGCTTCCTGGCATCAGCGAGTTCGCGCTCGAGCCGCTTCCGTTCCTCCACGAGCGACGCAACACGGGCCGGCACTTCGTCAGGAGAGGACTTGAGCGTTGCCGCAGCCTCGCGGAGCCTAGCGTCGCGGTCGGTCAACCACCGACGTGCCGCTTCGCCGGTCAACGCCTCGATACGACGGACTCCGGCGGAAACAGCGCTCTCGCTGATGATCTTGAACAACTGGATGTCGCCGAGTGCGCGCACGTGCGTTCCGCCGCACAGCTCGACCGAATAATCGTTCTCGCTCAATCGGCCCATCGAGAGCACGCGCACTTCGTCACCATATTTCTCGCCGAAAAGCGCCATCGCGCCGGCGGAAATCGCCTCGTCGGGAGTCATCAGCCGCGTCGTGACCGTCTCGTTCGAGCGGATCTGGGCGTTCACCTCAGCTTCGACCGCCGCGATCTCCTCCCGGCTCAAGGCCCTTGGGTGTGAGAAATCGAAGCGGAAATAGTCGGGCGCGACCAGGCTGCCCTTCTGGGTGACGTGCGTCCCCAAGTGCCGTCGAAGCGCTGCGTGCAGCAGGTGCGTGGCGCTGTGGTTCGCGCGGACTCGATTGCGCCGCTCGGCGTCGACCTTCTGGAGGACGGTGTCGCCAACCGAGAGTTCGCCGGCGACAACCTTCGTTCGAAGCACGTGAAGCTTGCCCAGCGGTTTCGACGTGTCCTCAACCTCGCCTTCAAAGCCTTTGAGGTTGGATAGCTTTCCTGTGTCGCCAATCTGCCCGCCACTCTCGCCGTAGAAGGGTGTCTGGTTGAGCAGGACTTCTACCGTCTGGCCGATCTCGGCTTTCTCTACGCGCGCACCATCGCTGACGATCGCAAGGACCACGCCTTCGCCCTCGTCGCCGGAGTAGCCGATGAACTCCGTCGCTCCATGTTGTTCGGCGAGGTCGAACCAGACTTCCTCGTTCGCCTTGGAACCTGAGCCCTTCCAAGCGGCGCGCGCTTTCGCCTTCTGCTCAGCCATCGCCGTGTCGAAGCCTTCGCGATCGACCTGGAGCCCGCGCGAACGCAGCGCGTCCTCGGTCAGGTCGTAGGGGAAGCCGTAGGTGTCGTAGAGCTTGAACGCCATCTCGCCGGAGAGCGTGCCACCCTCGGCAAGACCGGCAGTCGCTTCATCGAGCAGCTTGATCCCAGTCGCCAGCGTCTGGCGGAACCGCGTTTCTTCCTGCTGGAGCGTGGCTTCGATCAGCGGCTGAGCACGAACCAGCTCCGGATAGGCTGCGCCCATTTCGGCGACGAGCGCCGGCACGAGCCGCCACATCAACGGCTCCTTGGCGCCGAGCAGATGCGCGTGGCGCATCGCGCGGCGCATGATTCGGCGCAGGACATAGCCCCTGCCCTCGTTTGCAGGGAGCACGCCGTCCGCGACGAGGAAGCCGCTCGCGCGCAAATGGTCGGCGATCACGCGGTGGCTCGCCTTGTTCTCGCCTTCCGCTTTCGTGTGGGTCAGCGCTTCGCTCGCGGCGATCAGCGCGCGGAAAGTATCCGTCTCATAATTGTCGGGCGTGCCCTGGAGCACCGCGGCGATGCGCTCGAGGCCCATGCCGGTGTCGATGTTCTTCTTCGGAAGCTCGGACACGATCTCGTTCGCCGTCTGCTCGTATTGCATGAAGACGAGGTTCCAGATCTCGACGAACCGGTCGCCATCCTCATCGGGGCTTCCCGGAGGTCCGCCCGGAATATGGTCGCCGTGATCGTAGAAAATTTCGGAGCACGGGCCGCACGGGCCGTCGTCGCCCATCGCCCAGAAATTGTCCTTGGTCGGAATCCGGATAATCCGGCTTTCAGGCAGTCCGGATATCTTCTTCCACAGGTCGAACGCCTCGTCGTCGGTGTGATAGACTGTCGCCGTTAGCCGCTCGGGGCTCAGGCCCCATTCCTTCGTCAGCAGGTTCCACGCGAGCTCGATCGCACGGTCCTTGAAATAATCGCCGAACGAGAAATTCCCGAGCATTTCGAAGAAGGTGTGGTGCCGCGCGGTATAGCCGACATTGTCGAGGTCGTTATGCTTGCCGCCGGCGCGGACGCATTTCTGCGAGCTCGTCGCCTGGC
>DASTAU010000308.1:0-2074 GCA_035712425.1 Sphingomicrobium sp. | reverse complement strand
GCAGACGGACGACGGCCGGCTGAGGCCTGACGTCATCGTTCGCCTTCCGGGCGGTCGAAAGTTGGTCATTGACGCAAAATGCTCACTCAATGCCTATCTCGATGCTTGCGACGAGGTCGATGACGCGAAGCGCGAGGCCTGTTTTCGCGCTCACGTGACCTCGATGCGCAACCATGCGCAACAGCTCGGCTCGAAGGCTTATTGGGCGCAGTTCGGCGACGCCGCCGATTATGTGATCATGTACATCCCCGGCGAACATTTCCTTGCCGCCGCGCTGGAACAAGATCCGTCGCTCTGGGACTGGGCGTTCGAGCGCCGCGTTTTGCTTGCGACACCCACCAACCTCGTTGCGATCGCAAAGACCGTGGCGAGCATCTGGCGGCAGGAACGGCTAGCCGAAGCGGCACAGGAAATCGCGACCCTTGGCAAGGAGTTGCACTCAAGACTTGCAACGATGAATGAGCATATGACGCGGGTTGGCAAGAACCTCGCGACGGCGAATAGCGCCTACAATCAGATGGTCGGCAGCTTTGAGAGCCAGGTGCTGACTCAGGCCAAGAGGTTTGAGACGCTGGGTGCCGGCAGTGCAAAGACGCTGGACACGCCACCGATGGTGGAGGTCGCACCTCGACCACTGACCAAGCTGGCCTCGTCGCCGTCGAACGACGACCCGCCACAGATCGCCGCCGAGTAGCTAAAGCCTTGAAAAATAGGATTTCGCCTGCTGCATTCGCATCAGGCTCTTTGACAGTGTTGCTTGTGCCAAGTTCACACTTCTCGATCAGGCTCCGCAGGAAAAGCGTGCCCTTTGGAGCCCGTTCGACACGAACTTTGTGACTTTTACAGGCCGCCGCACCCGTTGAAGCGTGTTCCGTCGACGGTCACCTGGACCTTGTCCGGGTAAACCCTGTCGCTCATCCCGTCGCTGCAGGTGCCGTGGACGATGTTCACGTTGATCCGTGGCGTCTGGTAAATCTCGCCGGCGAAACCGTGAATGACGGCCGGCGTCCGCTGCTTGATGGGCTGGTGATCGGGCTGGACGAACGTGATGTCATGCTCGTCGATCAGCAGGTTCCAGAAAGGCTCGGTTCCGACCGCATGGTAGGGCGCCGGCGGCGGGCCGGGGACGGTCATGCAGCCGGTTGAGGCCGCGGCGAGACCAAGGATCAACGCTCTTTTCATATGCCAAACAACCGTGGGGCCTCGGACGAGTTCCTTCACCGCCAGCTCGCCTTGATCGCGAAGGCCATCACCGCGGTCGCCATTGCGGCGTTGAGGCTGTCGGCGCGCCCGGCCATCGGGATTTTCACGAGGACGTCGCATTCCGCCTCATAGTCAGCGGGAAGGCCCTGCTGTTCGTTTCCGATGAGCAGGAAGCAGGGACTTTGGTACTTAGCTTCCAGATAATCCTGCGTGGCCTTGAGGCTGGTTCCGACGAGCTGGCCTTCTCCTAAGCGCAACCATTGAATGAAGTCGGTCCATCGCGCGGTAGCCACCTCCTGAGTGAAGATCGCGCCCATCGAGGCTCGAACCGCTTCGACCGAATAAGCGTCGGCGCAGTCGTCGATCAGGATGAGACCGCCGGCACCGACCGCGTCGCCGGTCCTCAGAATGGTTCCGATATTGCCCGGATCGCGAAGCGCCTGGGCGACGATCCACAGGGGCGCTTTCGTTCGATCGATCCGTTCGATCGAAGTTTCCGGCTGCCGGTAAGCGCCAAGCAGCATCTGCGGATTATCCTTGCCGCTCATCTTCGAGAGAATATCCGGCGTCGTCTCGATCGCATCGCCGCCCGATGCCTCGGTTGCCGCGATGATCTCGGCCGCCAGCGGATGCTTTGCGCCTTCGGCTGAGAAAGCGACGATCTCCGGCAGCCGCCCGCTGTCCCGCGCCTCTGTCAGAATCCTCAGCCCCTCGGCGAGGAACAGTCCTTCCGCGCGGCGCGCCTTCTTGTCACGAAGCGAACGCAGGAGCTTGACCGTGGCGTTCGAGAAGGCGGAGACCTCGCGGGGCATCAGTCTTCCCCGAACCGCTCCTCGACGAGGGCGACGAGCTTATCGAGCGCCTGCTCGGC
>DASTAU010000307.1:0-2232 GCA_035712425.1 Sphingomicrobium sp. | reverse complement strand
CGACGCGATGGGCCGTCGAATCGACAAGCTCGACTGGATGAGCCCGGAGACCAAGGCGAAGGCGCACGCCAAGCTCGCGGCCTTCACTCCGAAGATCGGCTATCCGAGCCAGTGGCGCGACATGAGCGGCCTCGTGATCGATCGCAATGACGTGCTCGGCAATGCGATGCGGTCAAACAAGTTCGATTACGATTACCAGCTCGGCAAGCTCGGCGGGCCGATCCGGCGCTGGGAATGGGGAATGACCCCCATGACCATCAACGCTTACTCGAACTCGACGATGGTCGAGATCGTGTTCCCGGCCGCGATCCTGCAACCGCCGTTCTTCGATCCGAACGCCGACCCGGCTGTCAATTATGGCGGTATCGGTGCGGTGATCGGGCACGAGATGAGCCACCAGTTCGACGACCAGGGCTCGAAATACGATCTCCACGGCAACCTGGTCGACTGGTGGACTCCGGCGGATGCAGCGAACTTCAAGTCTCGGCTCGACCAGTACGATCGCCAGATCAGCGCCTACGAACCGCTTCCCGGAATGCACGTCAACGGCAAGCTGACGATGGGCGAGAACGTCGCCGACCTCGCCGGGCTGACCGTCGCTCACGATGCGTATCTCGCCTCCCTGAACGGAGCGCCGCCGCCGGTAATCGACGGCTTCACCGCGGATCAGCGTTTCTATCTCGGCTGGGCGCAGGTGTGGCGTTGCAACGACCGTGAGGCGGACATGCGTCAGCGTCTCCTCACCGACCCGCACTCGCCTTGCGCGGTGCGTACCGACGTCGTCCGCAACATGGACCCCTGGTATTCGGCGTTCGATGTTCAGCCGGGACAGAAGCTCTATCTCGCGCCCGCCGATCGCGTACGCATCTGGTAGGATGACGCACTTCTGGTAGCATGGGCCTCAGCGCCCATGCTGTACCAGGAGCTGCCCTCGATCGAATCGACCCCGCTTGGCGGGTGGAGTCGGTGGCTTGTGCCGGCGCTGATCGTGGGCGCCGCGCTGACGGCGGCCATCCTGATATTGCTTTGGGGGCTGGCGCTAATCGCGGGTGCGGTGCTTGCCGCTGGAGCCGTCGCGGCGCTCGTTGTGTATTTGCGTGCTCCGGCCAAGCGGTCGCCAGGCGAAGCGCTGGTGGTCGGCCCCGATTATGCGCTTCTCGGATCGGCCTTGAGCCTGAGCGGCGATCCGGTTGCATTGACCTCCGGCGAAGGGTCGCTGCTCATCGTCAACGCAGCGTACCGCGAGCGGTTCGGTGCTCAACCGCCGCTTGATCTCGCCGCGAACGAGGAAGCGCGAACCGGCCTCCAGCTCGCGCAGACTATGGCATGGCGCGACGGCGCGGGCTGTGTCGCGGGCATTCAAACTGCGCCCGGAACGAGTCCCGTAGAGGTCGAGCGCGTGGGGACTCGCGATGATTTGCTTCTGTGGCGGTTCGTCACTCCGAGCGCGCCGGACGCAATTACGCTTGCGACCAGCCGTCTGAGCGGGCGATCGGGTGAGCTCCTTAGCCAGGCCGGCGTCCTCGCGGCCTTCGTGGACCCTCAGGGCAAGGTCATCGCGTCCAACCGCCTGTTCGAGGAGCGCGCCCTTGGAGGTGCCGGTCGGCAACAGGGGACCCTCAGCGACCTTGTCACCGAAACTGAGGAGCAGGGTCAATTCCGTCTCGTCGCCGAAGGAGAGACGGGTCGATTGCTTCGCGCAGTGTTGCTGCCGCTCGATGCTCCGGGATCGACGGACTATGGCAACTTCTACCTATTCGACAGCGCCGAGGCGCTTCCTGTGTCGAGCTCGGCACATCTTCAGACTTTGCTCGACATGCTTCCGATCGGTCTCGCCCTGGTCGACGGCGACGGACGCTTCCTGACGATGAACGACGCTTTTTGCCAGGCGGCGGGGATCAAGGGCACGGGGATTCCGGTCTATCCCGGCGACCTGGTCGTCAAAGAAGACAAGGCGGCGGTTGCCGACGCGGTCCGCCGCAATGCGCGTGGGCCTGCGATGTCGGGCGACCTCGCTGTTCGCCTGGCGCGCCAGCCGGCCGAACCGATCGCGCTCACCATCGCAGGGCTTCGCGGGCTGGGCGATGCGGCTGTCCTGCTGCTGCTCAAGGACAATAGCGAGGAAGCCAAGCTCAAGCGTCAGGTTGCGCAGGCGACCAAGATGCAGGTCGTGGGCCAGCTCGCCGGCGGCGTGGCGCACGACTTCAACAATATCCTCACCGCCATCATCGG
>DASTAU010000306.1:0-3945 GCA_035712425.1 Sphingomicrobium sp. | reverse complement strand
AAGTTCGTGAGCGTCGCGGCTTGCTTCCGGCCCCGGTCGCCGCGATGACGCGGCCATGCTCGAGCTAGACGACCAGCAGCAGGCGGCGCGCGACTGGTTCGAATCGCTTCGCGACCGGATCTGCGCCGCGTTCGAGGAGATTGAGTGCGAAGCCGGTTCCGACGCGAGCTTCACCTACATTCCGTGGGAACGAACCGACGCCACCGGCGAACCGGGCGGCGGCGGAGTCCGCGGCCAGATGACCGGCAAGGTGTTCGAGAAGGTCGGAGTCAACGTTTCGACCGTCGGTGGCAGCTTCTCGCCCGAATTCGCCAAGAGCATTCCGGGAGCCGCCGAGGACCCCAGCTTTTTCGCCACCGGCATCAGCCTCGTCGCGCACATGGCCAATCCGCACGTCCCCGCCGTCCACATGAATACGCGTTTCCTTAGCACCACTAAGCGCTGGTTCGGCGGCGGCGCCGACCTCAACCCGGCGATCCCGTATGAGGAAGACACCGAGGCGTTCCACGCGCGCCTGCGCGCCGCCTGTGCCGCCCACGACCCAACCTTCTATCCGCGCTTCTCGAAATGGGCGGAGGAATATTTCTGGCTCCCTCACCGCAGAGTCTCGCGCGGCGTCGGCGGCATTTTCTACGATTATCTCGAGGACCATTTCGACGCGCATTTCGCCTTCACCAAGGACGTCGGCATCGCCTTCCTCGACATCTTCCCAGAGCTCGTCCGCAAGCGCATGAACGCGCCCTTCACCGAAGAGGATATGGAACGCCTCCTCGAATTCCGCGGCCGCTACGTCGAATTCAACCTGCTCTACGACCGAGGCACGCTCTTCGGCCTCAAGACCGGCGGCAACGTCGACGCCATCCTGATGAGCCTCCCGCCGCTGGCGAAGTGGAAATGAGCTACGAAGCGGTCGCCGACGGCGAACTCGCCGCAGTCGTTACCTATCTCGAAATGCGCTCGCCGGTGGACCAGCCCGTCATCTGGTCCCCTCTGTCCTTGAAACGCGTCGAGGTCCCCCAGCCCGAACATTATCGCGACCTTTTCCGCCTCATCGGCGCGCCCTGGCTATGGTTCTCGCGGCTGCTCCTCGACGATGCCCATCTCGCCGAGATCATCCAGCATCCGCACGTCGAACTCTATTCCGTCCGCGACGAGGACGACCGCGAAGTCGGAATGATCGAGCTCGACTTTCGCGAACCGCAAGAATGCGAGCTCGCCTTCATCGGCCTGGTCCCGGCGCTGTCGGGCAAGGGCCACGGCCGCTGGCTACTCGCCGAAGCGCTGAACCGAGCTTGGCGCGAAGGCATCGAACGGGTGCACGTCCACACCTGCTCACTCGACCATCCGGCGGCGCTGAGCGCCTACCGCCGCGCCGGCTTCACTCCTTACAAGCGCGCGATCGAGCGCTTCCCTGACCCGCGCCTCAGGGGGATCCTGCCGAAAGATTGCGCCCCTCAGATCCCGCTTCTCGGCACACCCAGCTGAGCGCTCGCGCCCGCAAGCTGGACATAAAGACGGGCAAGCATCACGGCGAAGACGATCGTCATGGCGGCTTGCATCAGGGAAACGACCAGGGAAATCGCCAGCGCTGAAAAACTCAGCGGGTCCGCGGGTCCAAGTGCCAGTGCGATCAGTGACCCCAATCCATATTGACCCGCCAGCAACACGATCGACAGCCCGATGATCAGAAGCATGGCGAATGCGAACAAGCGCCAGTACGAGCCGCGCGCGAGACGCCAGCTCCGCGAAATGAGGTGCAGCGAGCCGCCTTGTTCGGCGGCCGCAACCGGGATGACCAACTGGAAAATGGCGTAGGTGAACGCGGTCGCCACTACGATCGCGAAAACCACGCCGGCCGACGCTTCATGGCCGGTCCGGCTCGCGGGGGCGAACCCAAGCACAACCAACAAGAGTACGACCGGGATCAAGAGGACGAATATCAGGATCGAGAGAATCACCAGCGATCCGATCAAAGCCAGCACGCGAACAAAACCCCGATTGATTGCCGCACCCACCGTGGTCGAGGGCCCGATGGCAAGCCGGTTGAGCGCGATCTGCGCTGCAAGGCCGATCACGATGACGACCAACATGAGCGCGACGCCGATTGTGGATGCCTGCAGCTCGCTGTGAGGCGCGGCCAGGCCGACCACCGTCTGCGGGAAGACAATGAGGGCCAAGGCAACGCTGATGAACAATCGTCCATCCCGCGCCAGCACGGCCCGCGTTTCATCCCATGCCTGGGATAGCGACAGTTTCGGCATCTGATCCCCTCGTTGCTCGTCGCTCTTATGCGGACGGGCGAGCGCGGGCGCAACGCGCTTGCTCTCGTCCTCCGCGCCGCCCATCTCACGCGCGAATGAGCGACATCGACGACATCGAGTGGCGAGTCAGCGAGGGGCAGGTCCCCTATGACGAAGCGCTGAGTTTCATGAACGATCGCGCCGCCGCGATCCGCGACGGAACCGCGAGCGAATGCGTCTGGCTGCTCGAGCACCCGCCCCTGTTTACCGCCGGCACCAGCGCCGATTCCGCCGAATTGTTCAATCCGCAGAGCTTCCCGGTGTTCGAAGCGGGCCGCGGCGGCCGCTACACCTACCACGGTCCCGGGCAGCGCGTCGGCTACGTCATGCTCGACCTCGAAAAGCGGGGAAAAGACATCCGCTGCTTCGTCCATGCGCTCGAGGGGTGGATGATCGATGCCCTCGCCGAGCTGGGCGTTACCGCGCGCCGCGAACCCGGCCGCATCGGGATCTGGGTTGGCGAGGGCGATGATGAGGCCAAGATCGGCGCCCTCGGCGTGCGCGTGAAGCGCTGGGTCACGCTTCACGGATTCGCCATCAACGTCGCTCCCGACCTGTCGCATTTCAGCGGCATCGTGCCGTGCGGAATCTCGGATTTCGGCGTCACAAGCCTCGCGAAACTTGGGAAACAAATGCCTCTCACGCGGGTTGATGCCGCCTTGAAGGGGAGTTTCTTGTCGTTTCTCAAGAGTTTGGAACGGCGGTGCAAAGAGTCTTGAAGGATGCTCCTGCTTCAGACTATGGTTCGCGCGATTTGCGCCTGGGGAGACCCTTGCAGATCGCAATAAATAGGGAGTCTTGAATGCGTGCTCTTATCCTGGTCGCTGGCGCGGCCCTGGCGGTTGCGGCTTGCAGCAGCAACGACAACGCCAATAACACCATGAACGTCGACGAGAATCTGACGACGACGGACATGAACGCCACGGACATGAACGCGACGGACATGAACGCCACGGACATGAACGCGACGGACATGAACGCGACGGACATGAACGCGACGACGACGACCAACACGACGACTACGACGACCAACAACGCGATGTAATCGTCTTGACGCCTCCGTTACCGGGGGCGTTGGCTTTTAAAGAGGCTGCCGGTACTTCCCGGCAGCCTCTTTTTTTACGCCTGGAGATTTCCAAGATGCGCGCCCTGATCCTCGCCGCCGGCCTACTGGCCCTCGCCGCCTGCCGTAACAACGACCAGGTCGACAACACGCAGAACGTGGACGAGAATCTCACCGCCGAGAATATCGTTTCCAATGACGTGACGGCCATCGACGCGGTGACCGGCGACGCTTCCAACATGGCCGCCGATTCCAACATCGGCGACATCGGCTCCGCTCCGACCGGAAATAGCGGGAATGCCAGCTCGGCGACCAAGCCCGCGCCAAAGCGCCCGGCGACCATGGCCCCGACCGAACCGACCACGGCCAACACGACCGCGCCCACTTCCAACACAGCGGGCAATACGACCAACTAGGTCAGGGCAGGCCCAAGACCTTGTGCGCCTGGAGGCTGAGGCGCCATCCCGGCCGCTCCATCGCCAGCCGAACCGCCGCCTCGACCGCGGCCTCACGCTCGGGGCAATCCATCGGCTGCACCAGGAAATGGTCGAACGCCCAGCTTTCGAGCTGGACAGGGTCGAT
>DASTAU010000305.1:0-3524 GCA_035712425.1 Sphingomicrobium sp. | reverse complement strand
CATTCCGTGTCACCGCGTCATCCGCAGCGACGGATCGCTCGGCGGCTACGGCGGCGGGATCGATCGCAAGAAGAAGTTGCTCGCGAGCGAAGGCCATTTGACCGAAGCGCCGGAGCTGCCGCTGGTCGAATAAGCGCTTGCCGCCCTCCTCAAGTTCGGCTCAACAGGCCGAAAGGGGAGGGCATTTAATGGAGCAGGCGGAGACTTTACCCAGCGGCAAGCCGCTGTGGCGGCGCATCGTGGATTATCCGCTTGTGACGATGATCCTTGCGGTCGCGATGTTCATCATCGCCATCACGATTGCCGCCGCGATCGCAAAATTGGTGCCTCTGAAAATCCCTGGCTTCACCTTCGACATGAAGTTCAGTGTCTTGGCCATCGTCTTTCTGCTCCTCCTGTACGAGCTGGTGATCCGGCGGATGGGGGAGCATCCCCGGGACGATTACCGAGACCCCAAGGCGGTGAAACGCCTGGTGATCGGTCTTGGAGCGGGGTTCGCGGTATTTTCCGTGGCAGTCGGCGTCGCCGCCGCGCTCGGTGTTTATCGAGTCGCCGGTCGGGGGGACCTCAGCCAAATGCTTCCTGCCCTGATCGGGGCAGCGCTATTTCCGGCGGTGAACGAGGAGCTGCTGTTCCGCGGAATCCTGTTTCGCTGGCTAGAGGAATGGGGCGGCAGCTGGGTTGCGCTGCTCCTGACCTCGGCTCTGTTTGGTTGCGCCCATCTCCTCAATCCCAATGCTAGCCCGATCGCGGCCGTAGGCATCGCCTTGGAAGCGGGCGTGATGCTCGGCGCCGCGTATATGCTGACGCGTAGCCTGTGGCTTCCCATGGGGCTGCACGCCGCTTGGAATTTCGCTCAAGGCGAGGTCTACGACATTCCGGTTTCAGGCATGCCTGTGCACGGGATGGTTCAGGCCCACCTCAGCGGCCCGCCTCTGCTGACGGGCAATGGGTTCGGCCTCGAGGCTTCGATTATCGCCATCGTGGTCGCGACCTTGTTCGGACTGTGGCTACTGTGGATGGCCATCAAGCAGGGAGAGCTGATGCAGCCGCGCTGGGTACGCCGACGCCGGGCGGCGGCGATCGCAGTTGCGGCTTAGCCGTCCTGCTTGTCCTTCTCCTCTTTCGCCATCCGCTCGTCGAGCTTCTTTAAAGCTTCGTCAGTCCTCCCACCCTGAATCAGTTGCGCGACTGCGTTCAGCGCCTTGGCGCGATCGGATTCGTGCGGCGCGAGGGCGATCGGCAGGAGCACCTGGCGAGCCACGGAACCCTTTTTCTCGATGAGAAGCTCGCGCGCCAGCACCATCCGGATGTCGGCATCGAACGGCGCGATTCCATAAGCGCGCTCCAGTCCGGCGACGGCGATCTGGGGCGGCGTGACGCCCGCTTTCATGTAGGTCTGATAATAACCGAATAGCGCACTGGCGTTGAGCGGGTCGGTGTTGTTGGCCTTGGCGAACCAGGTCCGCGCCGTTTCGAACAGCTTCGGATCCTTCTTTGCCTGCTCGAGGTACGCTTCGCCCTTGTAAAGCAGTGCTTCGGTGGAGTTCGGGTCGATCGCCAAGGCACTGTCCGCCGCCTTCTCAGCGGCATCGAACTGCTGATCGTCGAGCTCGGCTTCGGCGAGCTCAAGCTGAACGGGGAGGCTGCGCGGATATTTGGTGGCCACCGATCGAGCGTCGCCCGCGACATCGCCGGCTTGCCGGTGGTTGACGCCGCGAGCCGAGCGAATGCGGGCCCACATGATCGCTTCCTCGTCGGGACCGAGCTTGCGCATCGCGACTATAGGCGCCTGGGCGCGAAGCGGCTTGGCCAAGGCGCCCGGATAGTTGTTCCTGGCCTTGTAAGCCATCACGTCGCGTTCGAGCTGGTCGAGATCGCCGAAGGCTTGCGGAGCAGCATCCGACGGAGAAACCCCCTGGTTGATCAGCTTGAGATATTTTTGAAGCTGACCAGCGCGCTCCTTGTTGAACGTCAGATAGTGGGCCAGCAGCCAGCCGTAGGTATAGCGTGCGATGACGTCTTCGAAGTCCGGCTCGTTGCTGTTGAGCAATAGCTTCTTGATCGAATATTGGAGCCCGCCCGAAAGCGCCTCCGCCCGCGCCTGCGGCGGGGCGCCCAGTTTGAAGCTGCCGTCGTCGTTCAGCTGGATCGTCGAGTTCACCTCGGCAAAGGCTTCCACGTACCAGGTGGGATAGGCCGCCGCGAAATGTCGGAACATGAAGTGGTGGGCGTATTCGTGGAAGAGGACCGTCTGGGCGTCGATCAGGCTCTTCTTTCCGACATATTCCCTGGCCGGCACGAAAGCCACCGGCTCCGCAAGTGGAATGTAGAAACCCGCCACGCCCGACTCGCTGCTTCCGTAAAGCGCCGCGATCTCTCCGGTGTGACCCCACCGGAACACCGTTACTCGGCTGCTGTCGGAAAGCTTCTCGTCCTCGCCAATGCCCTGGAGCCCGCGTAGCGCCTCGTCGTAGCGCTCAAGCTTCAGAGCAAAATCGTGCGCGTCCTTCGACGAGCTTTCGGAATCGACGATGAAGTGATCGGTCTTGGCTTCCCACCATTCGGCGCTTGCCGGTCCGGCAAGCGAAAGCAAGGCAACCCCCAGCAGCAAGTTACGCACAAATGAATCCCCCGTCGAAAAACAATGGCTAGCAAGCCCTTGCACGCTGGAACAAGTGAAAATTCCGGCGCGAAATCATACTGATGAGCGTCAAGCTTTCGGCCTCAAAGAAAGCTGTAGGGGTCGACGTCGACTCCGACCCTGACCTTTGGGCTCCATTCGACTTCGGCGAGCCAGTCGCGGATGACGTCCTGGACGTCGAGGCTTCTTCGGGCATGGACGAGGAGCCGCTGGCGGTGGCGGCCGCGGAGCATGGCGAGCGGGGCGGGGGCGGGGCCGAATACCGCCATGCCTTCGACCGAGGGCGCGGCGTGGCCGATGCGGCGGGCGACCCCTTCCGCTTCCGAGGCATCCTCGGCGGAAACGACGATCGCGGCGAGGCGACCGAAGGGCGGCATTGCGGCCTCCCGCCTGGCTTCGGTCTCCGCGGAATAGAAGCCTGGGGCGTCGCCTGAGACCAATGCGGCGATCACGGGCGCCTCGGGGTCGTGCGTCTGGACGAGCACATGGCCGGGCTTCTCTCCGCGGCCGGCGCGACCTGCCACCTGCTGGATCTGCTGGAAGCTGCGTTCGGCGGCGCGAAGATCGCCTCCCGCGAGGCCCAGGTCCGCGTCGACTACGCCGACCAAAGTGAGGTTGGGGAAGTGATAGCCCTTGGTGACCAACTGGGTACCGACGACGATATCGATCGCGCCCGCCTCCATCGCCCCGACGAACTCCGCCGCGCGCAGCGGCGACCAAATCGTGTCCGAGGTGACGATCGCCGTTCGCGCGTCGGGAAACAGCTCCGCGACCTCATCGGCGATGCGCTCGACCCCAGGGCCGCAAGCGACGAGGCTGTCCTGCTCGCCGCATTCGGGGCAGGCCTTGGGCGGCGGCATGACGTGGCCGCAATGATGGC
>DASTAU010000304.1:0-3542 GCA_035712425.1 Sphingomicrobium sp. | reverse complement strand
GAAGCGGTCGTGTCGGTGTTCGACAGCGGCTTCATGCTCGGCGACGGCGTGTGGGAGGGCTTGCGAGTCCACAAGGGCAAGCTCGGCTTCCTCGATCGTCATCTCGACCGCCTGTTCGAGGGCGCCAAAGCCATCGCGATGGACATCGGCCTGTCGCGTGAAGAGCTGACCAAGCGCCTCTACGAAACACTCGATGCCAACCGTATGACGGAGGGCGTCCACGTCCGGCTCATGGTCACCCGCGGCGTGCGTTCAACGCCCTACCAGGACCCTCGCGTTGTCGTGGGCGGCGCCACGATCGTCATCATCCCCGAGTACAAAGAGCCGGATCCCGCGATTTACGAGCGCGGACTAAAGCTCTTCACAGTGCATGTCCGCCGCGGCGACCCGGCAGTGCAGGACCAGAAGATCAATTCGCACTCGAAGCTCAACTGCATCCTCGCGTCGGTTCAGGCGACGCAGGCGGGGGCCGACGAAGCGCTGATGCTCGACCCGCACGGCTTCGTCGCGACGTGCAATTCCACCCACTTCTTCATCGTCCGCAAGGGCGAAGTGTGGACCTCGAGCGGTAGATATTGCCTCGGTGGGATCACTCGCGGCCTCGCGCTCGAGATCGCCCGCGCCGCGGGGATTCCGGCGATCGAGAAGGATTTCTCGCTCACGGACGTCTACGGCGCCGACGAAGCCTTCGTCACCGGAACCTTCGCCGGCATCGTTCCGGTGCGCGAGGTCGACGGCCGCCAACTCACCTGCCGCGGCCCGATGGTGGAGCGATTGCAGAAACTCTACGCCGAACGCGTTGAGCGCGACGCGGAGGAGCAGAAGCGCCCCTTCGACGGAGCTCAGGACAGGCCGTGACCATCCGCATCGCGATGTGGTCGGGCCCTCGAAACCTCTCCACCGCGATGATGCGCAGCTTCGGAAGTCGAGAGGATACATTCGTTTCCGACGAGCCGTTCTACGGCTGTTTCCTTAAGACTACGGGCGCCAACCACCCGATGCGCGAAGAAACGATTGCCGCGATGGACTGCGAGTGGTGGAGCGTCATCGAAGATTTGCGCGGACCGACGCCCGACGGATCGCCGGTCTGGTATCAGAAGCACATGTGGCACCACATGGCCGGTCCGATCGGTTATGACGATTTCGCCGGCTTCACCCACGCTTTCCTGATCCGAGAGCCGGAGCGGATGATCGCCTCATACCTCCGCAAGCGCGAGAGCGCGGCGTTCGAGAATTTCGGACTCGACCGCCAGGCGGAATTCTTCGAGCGGGAGGCGGACCGTCTCGGTCACGCGCCACCGGTCATCGATGCGAAGGACGTGTTGGCGAACCCCGAAGGCACGCTGTCGAAGCTCTGCGCCGCCTTGGGGATACCCTGGGATCCGGCGATGCTCAGCTGGGCGCCGGGACGGCGTCAGACCGACGGTCCGTGGGCGCCGCACTGGTATGCCGCGGTAGAGAAAAGCACGGGCTTCGGACCGTCTGAGATGGGATCGGTCGATTTACCGGACGACGCTCGCCGTCTCGCGGAGCGATGCCAGCCCTTCTACGAGGAACTGGCAGCGCACCGACTTAGAGCCTAATCGTCAGGCTTCGACCGCGACGCCTTCCTTTGGCCAGTCCTTGTCGACATCGACGCCCTGCTCGGCCCATTGTTCGCGGGTCCAGCACTCCACGGTCTCGATGCGGGTTCCCGTGACGGCCTCGATGCGCATGCAATATTTCGTCGTCGGAGTGCCGGGCGGAGCGGTTGGAAGAGTGACCTCGGGTTGCGCCGACAAGGGCGAAGCAGCCATGATCAAGCCGACTGCGAGGATCCATCGTTTATGCGCCATCTCGTTTCTCCTTGTGGCTGCGGCGTGAAACTAGCGTTTGTTCCGCGGTAGCGCGAGGCGGTTTCGAGGGGTGCTAGCGCCGCTCGTAAGTGCCGATCAGCTCGCCTCGGGCGATGGCGTGTTTTGCGGCAGCGTCTTCGACGTCCTTCACCTTCGCTCCCGAAGGGATTTCAAGCTTATCGGTGTCGAGCGCAAACAGCTTGAAATGATAGTGATGGGGTCCGTGTCCCTTCGGCGGGCACGGGCCGCCGAATCCCGGTTTGTCGAAGTCATTCGTAACCTCGGTACCGACGTGCTGCGCTCCGCCGATCGACCGCGCGGAAGCCGGGATGTCGAACACGCCCCAGTGACGGAAGGTGCCGCTCGGCGCGTCCGGATCGTCGATGACGAGCGCAAAGCTCTTCGTGCCCGAAGGAGGATCACCCCAGGACAGCACCGGCGTCTGATCCATGCCGTCGCAAGTATATTGGGTCGGAATCACCTGTCCGTCTTGAAAGGCGTCGCTGGTCAGGCCGAGCTTGGCGAGGGTGGCGCTTTCCACGTTTCCTCCTTCCTGAGTGTCGTTGGCAGCGCGATTGCTCGCCCCGCAACTCGCAAGCGCAGCGAGCGCGAGTGCCGGGGCCATTGTGAGCAAAATCTGCCGAGTCATGCTGGGCCTCCTGGATGGAAGCCCAACACGAACGAGTCGGAAGCCTCAGTCGTTCCGAATTTGGGCGCCACGCGCCCGGGTGTATCGGTCAGTTAGTCCTTGTCGAGATTGTCTACGTCGATGCCGAGCTTGCGCCACTCGGCCTTCGTCCGGCAGCCCGACCTGTCGACGTTCGATCCGGTCACTCGCTCGAGCTTGAGGCAATAGACCTGCTGGTCGCCAGGCTTGTCGGCCGGCTTCGTGGTCGGTGCAGCTGCCGCGGTGGTGATGGCGAGGACCAGGCCAAGGCCGACGGTCGAAAGAAGCTTACGCATCGTGTACTCCCCTTCTTGAAGTGCTACGATTGTAGCTTCTGTTGGTTTCGTAACTTCGTGCGCTTCGACGGAATGACGCCGAGAATCGACATTGTCCGTCTGCCGGTTCGTTAGGCGCGTTCGTCGTTCGTCGTCCGTTCGCACTAAAAACGGGTTTCGGCATGTTTGCCTCCCCCGACCGTTGACCCTTCGGCGCCCCGTCGCTATGTGCCCGCCCGTCCGAGCGAGAGGGATTCTTCGCTGTTCGCCGGACAAGAGCTGAACATTGCTCAACATGCGCGTCGCCAGGCGGCCCGTACGGCTGCTCGGTTCCGCGCTTTTTCTGTTGAGCAAAGTAACCGCGGGGACTTCCCGCAATGAAAGGTGAAGCGGCTTCATGCCAACGATCAACCAGCTGATCCGCAAGGGTCGCGAACCGCAGAAGACCAAGTCGAAGGTCCCTGCAATGGAACAGAACCCGCAGAAGCGCGGCGTCTGCACCCGTGTCTATACGACCACCCCGAAGAAGCCGAACTCGGCGCTTCGCAAGGTGGCCAAGGTCCGCCTGACCAACCAGCGCGAAGTGATCAGCTACATCCCTGGCGAGGGCCACAACCTCCAGGAGCACAGCGTCGTGCTGATCCGCGGCGGCCGTGTGCGCGACCTGCCCGGCGTTCGCTATCACGTGCTTCGCGGCGTCCTCGACACGCAGGGCGTCAAGGACCGCCGCCAGAGCCGTTCGAAGTACGGCGCCAAGCGTCCCAA
>DASTAU010000303.1:0-4998 GCA_035712425.1 Sphingomicrobium sp. | reverse complement strand
GCGATCGATCGGCTGATGCTCGAGGGTCTCGTCGAGGTCATTCCGCGCAAGGGCATCATCGTCAAGCCGCTGAGCCTTAGCGAGGTGCTCGAGATCATCGAGATCAGGCTGCTCAACGAAGGGTTTTGCCTGCGCCGCGTCGCCGAGCGGGCAAGCGAGAAAGACATCATCGCCCTCGGCGAAATCTTGGACAGAGCAAAAGCCTTCGCGCAAAAGCGCGACGTCGAGCAAATGATGCTGCTCGATCGCGAGTTTCATCTTCATCTGGCGCGCCTCCAGGGGAACCAGGTGCTCGAAGATCTGCTGCTGAATTTGATCGAGCGCTCGCTGCGCTTCTGGTTCATTTCCCTCAATGCGCCGCAGCACTTCGAGAGCGTTCAGGAAGAGCACGACGCGATCCTCGCGGCCGTGCAGACGCGCGACCCCGATGCCGCGGAACGGGCGATGCGGCTTCACATCGAATCCTTTCGCACGACGCTCCTCGAATACCTTCAACAAGGGTGACGCCGCGGCGCGATGCCGTTCCGGGACATCGCCGCTCCGCCCCGTGGTGATTGGGGCTTGGCAGGAGCCCGGGGCTGCGGATAATCTCGGGCCGCGACCAGCAGCAGCCGGCCTTCGGTTGGCGATCGCGGGTGTAGCTCAATGGTAGAGCAGAAGCTTCCCAAGCTTACGACGAGGGTTCGATTCCCTTCACCCGCTCCAATTTTTTAATCCCCCGGCCGTCCTAGACCGGTCTTGCCGAGGTCGTAACCGCGGCCCGAACCTCGCTCGACCCCTTATGCGCGTCGCCAAGCCGCGTCGCCGGAAAAATCTGGCCATCGAACCAGTGCATGAACCTCGCCTTCGCCAGCACGTCTCGAACGTCTTCGATCGAACGCGCCTCGAACAAAAAGATTGCGCGATGGGTTGGATCGAGACGATAGATTCCGAGGCATTTCACGCCATGCTCGGCCATCATCTTCGGCAGCAAGTCTCGGCTTTCCCGTGCGACCGGCCGATAGGCGCCGTTTCCAAGCGGGGAGACGCCGGCTTGATGCCAGAGCTCGGCGATATAGAGGTTGAGCTTGGCGCTCATCGCGTCCGCTCCTCGGCATTGACCCCGGGTTCCGGCCCGTCGTCGAACCACGCCGTTTCGCCCATCACGGTCACGGGGTAAATATTCCCCTCGCACCAATGCATGAACTTCGATTGATAGAGAACATCGCGAACGTCTTCGACGCGCCGTGCTTCCATAATGAGATAGGCACGATGTTGCGGGTCGAGGTGGTACATCCCGAGCATCTTCATGCCGCGTTCGGCCATCAGTTTCGGCAACAACGCATGGGTTTGCGATGAAACATCGCGATAGGCCGCGTTGCCGAGGCGAGAGATGCCCGGATCGTGCTTCAGTTCGACGACGTAGGTGTAAAGCTCCGCGCTCATGTCCTCGTCCCCCTTCGTCTCGCCACTCCGTAAGATTGCCGTTATGACCCTCACCGGACATGGCGGTTCATCATGTGCAACCTCGTCGCGGCGAGCAACAGGTTGCCTGCCGAGCGCGGCACGTCGATGAGAGGTCTATGAGGGGCGGCGTTCCGGGGGGTTGAGCGCCGCCGCCCCGCTGCGCTAGCGCCCGCGATAAAAGCCCGCGCCAACCAAGATCACGCCCGCCGCCAGAATCCCGCCGCTCAGCAGCGGCGGAATGAAATGCGTCGTGTCTTCCTTCGCCTGCAGCTTGAGATCGCCGATCTTGGCAACATCCTTCGTCTGCTGGGTGGTGAAGACCGGCACCGCCAAGCCGGCAATTCCCAGGAGGAGAAGAACGACTCCGACCAGAATCAGTGCATTACGGGTCATGCAAACCTCTCGAGGGGTGATGTCGGCGCGAGAGCCGGAACGGCCCGAAAGCGTCAAAAGGGGCAAGCACACCGGCGATGGGCGAACCGCCCTTGGGCTTAGGAGGATTGTGGCGCAATCTTCGGCGCCTCTTTCTGGGGTAAGGCCACGCGTTTTCCCCAACGCGTCCGGCCGCGATTGGTTCCGGGGGACGAGGGCAATTTCTCCGAGAAGGGTGAGCCATGGTATCGCAACGCCCGGCTGTCCCCGGTGTTTAGGGGAGGGCCGGATCGGGCACCCGATCCGGCCGCCGCGCTCTTCCGCCTCGCAACGCGGAGGAGATCGCAACGAACCGCCGGGGACATCCCAGGAGGAAGGACATTATGCAGAGCAAGAGACTTCTGATCGACGACGAGGATTCCCGCATTGCGGAAATTTTTCCGCTGCAGTTTTGCGTGATGGCCGAATACATGCAGGACGAACTCCTCGGCCGCGATCCGCGCTCGCTGAGCTGGCAAGAAATGGTCGATATCGCCGAGCGCCACGCCGAGCTTTTTCGGGTGCATTAGCAAACCATCCCGGCAAATGTCGCAATTTTGTCTGATCCTCCGTGCGAGGGTTTGACCTAAAGTTGGATTCGCAACACCGGGAGGGAGGCATGGAGCAGAAGCTCTATGTCGGCAACGCCGAGCCGGCGCTGAGTGAGGTCCTCAAGGATCCGATCATCCGGCTCGTCATGTTGCGCGACGGCGTACTCGCCGAAGACTTGGACAAAATCGTCGCGCGAGCGCGGGACTATCTGCAAGGACGTTCGCCGGAAAGCCAAGTCGCGGCTTGAGGCCCTGAGATTTACGCGCGTCTGCGGCCAATGTCCTCGCGGCAGAGGCGTCGTGCGTGTTTGCCGAAGTTCGGATAAAGGAACGGCGCCTTACGGCGCCGTTTGAGTAATCCCACGCCTTGCGGCGTAGCGAGCGCTGCTTCAGAGCGTACTTTCCCACTCTTTCATTTGTTTTTCGGCCTCATCCTTGGCGATGCCATAGCGCTCTTGAATGCGGCCGAGCAATTGGTCGCGCTTACCCTCGGCGAAGGTAAGGTCGTCATCGGTCAATTTGGCCCATTTCACCTTGGCCTTGCCTTTGACTTGCTTCCAATTGCCGGAGACTTGATCCCAGTTCATTTCCTACTCCATTGATGGAATTGGCGTGATCGCGATATCGCAACAACCTCGTCTGCGGTCGATGGTTCCGGATGCCGGCGTCAGGTCGGATCGAGCGCGAGCAGCTTCAGTCCGGTTTTGGGGTCGTAGCGCTTGCGCATGTAGCTCGGCGATTGCGTGAGGATGACCTCGAGCGTCGGGCGAACCCGCGCCTGCAAAAGATGCCCGCCGACTGCGCTGCCATCGGCCTTGCCGAGAACCGCATGCACATGCAGGATCGGCCCCGACTCGGCGACCGCCACGTCGCCGAGGAGCGATACCACCTCGACTTGCTCCGCGACCGGATTTTTCCGGTATTCCTTGCTGCTCCAGTCGAAATAGCCTAGCACGGCCTCGCTGAAGGCGCCGATGGCGGTCACCGAGGCCGCCTCGATCTCGTGGTCGCGGATGAATTTCTCCAGCGCCGGCATCACCTCCTCGTCGGTCTGGAGCGCGACGGCGTAGGTGACGGGCGGATCCGCATTGAGCAGCTTCCAGCGCATGAACGCGTCCTCCTGTGACCAAGCTTCAACCAATTCGCCATCGCCGCGTTCCATCGGCGGCCCCGGCTTCACGCGCCGCGGCCCGGTTCACATATGTCGCCCAGGAGAGCGATGCACCCCGGAGACGCCCATGACCGATTCCCTCGAAAAGATGCTGATTGCCTCAGCCATGATCCTAGCCGGAACCCTCGCGGCGAGCGCACAGGTGACCCCGCCGAACCCGCCTTCGACGCAGGCTGCCCCCGAGCAGCCGCGAAGCCCGCCGATGCCGCGGCAGCATCAATCGCCACCGCAGAGCCAGGAGAGCGAGCTTTCGCGCTCGCAAGGCGTGCTAACGCCGCCCGAGACCGGCGATCCGGTCGTCAAGACGCCGGACCAATCCGTGACGCCGAGCACGCCGGTGATCCCGCCTCCCGGAACCCCCGGCGGCCGCCAGGACATCGAGCCGAAATAAGCGCGCGCAAAGAGGGCTAGGCCGCGCGCCTTAGGATGCGCGCGCGCCGGGCTCGCCCTCGCCGCGCAGGCACACGCCGTGGAGAGTGGCGCCGGCAAGAGAAGCGTCGTCCTTCAGCGCGATATCGCCGAGCGAAAGAACCCCCATCAGGCGCTTGCTGCGATTGACGACCGGTAGGCGCCGGATCTGCAAATTCGACATATTGTTGGCGATGGCGCCGACTTCCTCATCGTCATAGCAATAGAGAACTCTCCCGGTCATCAACTCGCCGACCTTCGTTCCCGTGGGGTCCTTGCCCTGCGCGACCCCGCGAATGGCGATGTCGCGATCGGTGATCATGCCGACGAGGCGATCGCCCTTGCCCACCAGCAAAATGCCGACATCGCTCTCGGCCATTGTCTTCGCCGCCTCGAGAATCGTCGTATCGGGGCTCACGATCGCGGCTCCGGCGGTCATGACGTCGCGTGCTTTCATGTGTCCTCCTTTCGAACGCGAAGGGGCCTCGCGTTCCTCGGAGGTCAACTCTCGCATCGACGGTTGGTTGCGGCACTTTGGCGACGAAAAGGCGGCGGGAACCGGATTTCGCGCGCGCGCATTCCTCGCAGGGGGAGTGGCGACAGATTGGTGACGATCGGCCGTGCCCACCACACTGTCATGGACGGACATCGCGCTGCGGCTGCTGCTCGCCGTCGTCGCCGGCGCCTTAATCGGCGCCGATCGCGGCGAGCGGGGACGGCCGGCAGGATTGCGGACCACGTTGCTGGTGTGCCTCGCCGCCGCGGTAGCGATGATCGAGGCGAACCTGCTTCTCGCAACCGATGGCAAAACCCCCAACTCCTTCGCCGTGGCCGACGTCATGCGCTTGCCCTTGGGTATTCTCTCGGGCATGGGTTTCATCGGCGCCGGCGCGATCATTCATCGCCGCGAGTTCGTCCTCGGCGTGACGACGGCGGCGACCTTGTGGTTCGTCACCGTGATCGGCCTCTGCTTCGGCGGCGGCAATCTCGGGCTCGGCGCAGCGGCGACCG
>DASTAU010000302.1:0-2630 GCA_035712425.1 Sphingomicrobium sp. | reverse complement strand
CGCGGCCCTGCCTCAACTCGGCCAATCAAGTCGCGCGATGGAAGGAGATCGCTCCAGACCGCGCCTGCGATGTGATGATCGACACCGGCATCAATCGGCTGGGGCTGAGGCCGACGGAAATCGGTCTCCTCGATGGGCTGACGATCGATACGCTTCATAGCCACCTCGCTTGCGCCGACGAGGACAGCGCGATGAATGGCATGCAGCTCGAACGCTTCCGGGCGGTTGAGTCGGTGGTCCCGGCGAACCGCTACGCGATGGCGAACAGCGCGGGGATTTGCCTCGGTCGAGATTATAGTTTCGACCTCGTGCGGCCTGGGCTGGCGTTATACGGCGGGGTTCCACGGGCCGAAGCCGAAGGCAACATCCGCCAGGTCGCCCGCGTCGAGGCGCAGGTCGTCCAGCGGCGCACGATCCCGGTCGGCGAGACCTGCGGTTACGGTGCGACCTTCCACGCAAACGAGGACACCGAGGCCGCAATCCTCAACATCGGCTATGCTGATGGCTATCTCCGCGGCTTTTCCTCGCATGGCTCGGCGTTCGTGGGCGAATATGCGCTGCCAGTGCTCGGCCGGGTGTCGATGGACCTGCTTGCAGTCGGCGTGGACGCCGCGCCGCAGCTTAGCGAGGGCGACTGGGTCGAGATCGACTATGATTTGCCGAGTGCTTCAAAGCAGTCCGGCCTTTCGCAATACGAGCTTTTGACGACGCTCGGGTCGCGATTCGAGCGGCGCTGGCGTTAATCCGCTCTTCCGGCGGCGGAGTCTTCGGCTTGTAGCGGCAGAGATCGATCACCGGGCAGCGCCAGCATTCGGGCAGCCTCGCCTTGCAGGTGTAGCGGCCATGAAGGATCAGCCAGTGGTGAGCGTCGCGGCGGAAGGGCTGCGGGACGATCTTCTCGAGCTTGGCCTCGACCTCGTCGACCGTCTTTCCGGGCGCGAGGCCGGTTCGGTTGCATACGCGGAAGACGTGGGTGTCGACCGCGAATGTTTCTACGCCGAACGCGGTGTTGAGAACGACGTTCGCTGTCTTGCGGCCGACTCCGGGAAGCTCCTGCAATTCATCACGCGTTCGCGGGATCTCGCTTCCGTGTCCGTCGATAAGCGCCTGGCTGAGCGCGATGACGTTCTTCGCCTTGGTGTTGAACAGGCCGATCGTCTTGATTGCCTCGCGCAGCCGCTCCTCGCCGAAATCCACCATCTGTTTCGGGGTCTTGATGTGAGCGAACAGAGGTTTGGTCGCGATATTCACGCTCGCGTCGGTGGCCTGCGCCGAGAGCACGACGGCTACCAGCAGCTGGTAGGGATTGGTCGATTCCAGTTCGGTCGTCGGAGATGGATTGGCCTCTGCCAGGCGGCGGAAAAATTCGAAAACCTGGTCGCGGGTCACAGGCTGTCGATCACGTCCCGCATCGAATAGAGTCCGGCGGGCTTGCCGACGAGGAAGCGCGCCGCCGCGAGTGCGCCGCGGGCGAAGATCATTCGGCTGTCGGCGCGATGGCCGAGCTCGATGCGCTCGCCGTCGGTCGCGAGAATTACGACATGCTCGCCGGCGACCGAACCGCCGCGAAGCGAGGCATATCCGATCGTCCCTGCCTCGCGCGCGTGGGGATGCTCGCTGATTCGGTCGAACCGGCTCAGCTCCTGAAGCGTCGCGCCGCGACCCTTGGCCGCCGATTGCCCGAGCATCAACGCGGTTCCGGACGGCGCGTCGACCTTGTTGCGATGATGCATTTCGAGGATCTCGATGTCCCAGTCGGGTCCAAGTCGAGCGGCGGCCTGCTCGACGAGGTCGCGAAGCAGGTTGATTCCAAGGGACGTGTTGGGCGCCTGGATCACCGCGATTTTCTGGGCCGCGTGCTGAATCGCCGCATGATGTTCGGGCTGAAGACCGGTCGTTCCGACGAGGATCGGAACGTTGGCGGACAGCGCTCGATCGAGGCTCGTCCGAAGCGCGGCGGGGGACGAAAAGTCGACCAGGACATCGCCATGATCCGGATCGATCGCGAAGCCGGCATTTTCTTGGGCCGCCTTGGCGATGGCTTTCCCCATCCGCCCCTCCGGTGCGACGAGCGTGATCCGGATCGGCTGGTCGGCGGTGCGCATGGCTCGGCTTAGCGAAGCCGTTCCTGCAGCGCCAGCGCGGCCGCGGGAGCCCTGACCTTGGCGCCGTTGATCATGAAGATATACGAATCTCGGCCGTTCTGGGTCCACTTGCGCGCTCGCTCCGCGAAACCATCCAGGCTCGCGGCGTCATAGCCGGTTTCGATATCCTCGTTCATTCGCTGCAGCCGGGCGTAAGTGAAATCCGCCGTATCGGCTTCGATGCAGGGATAATCGTCCGAATCCTCGAACACGACCGCGATGTTCCGCGCTCGGCACAGCTCAAAGAATTTCTCGTCCTCAAAGCTTTTATGCCGCGGCTCGATCGCGTGCCGGAGCGTGCGCCCGTCGAGTCTCTCGGGAAGCAAGTCGATGAAGCCCGCGATATCGTCGCGGTCGAACCGACGATAATGTGTGAATTGCCAGAGGATGGGGCCGAGTTTCGGTCCAAGGGCCGCGAAGCCCTGCGCGACGAAGTTGCCGATCCCTTCGGCGCCCTCGCAAAGACGCGAACGCGCTACGCAAAA
Source organism: Sphingomicrobium sp. (assembly GCA_035712425.1). Taxonomy (GTDB): domain Bacteria; phylum Pseudomonadota; class Alphaproteobacteria; order Sphingomonadales; family Sphingomonadaceae; genus Sphingomicrobium. The sequence goes on along the minus strand of DASTAU010000302.1, from coordinate 1 downwards.
G
>DASTAU010000301.1:0-4087 GCA_035712425.1 Sphingomicrobium sp. | reverse complement strand
GAGAACATGAGGTCCTGCTTGCGCATCGTCGATGCGCCTTCGATGCCCATCTCCTCGGCCATTGCGACGAGGTCGGCGGGCGTTTTCTTTTTCAGTTCTTTCAAATGCATGAGTTTGTCTTTTCTTGGGGAGTTGTTCTCGAGCTCGTCAGATCAAAGCCGGAGGGCGACAGGACGTCGCCATGAGGAAGCGGGGCCGGCGAATTCAGGAAAACTGGCCGGAGCCGCTTGCGATTCGAGGTATGTCTGACGCGCCCGACTGTCAATCAGCCTTAATCGGCTGAAGCGGCGAAGCGACTAGAATGGCTTGACGATCGCCAGGACTACGATCAGCGCCGCCGCTATTCCCGGAACTTCGTTGAGCATTCTCACCGCCTTCGAGGAGAGCGGTCGTTCACCCTTCGCCAACTTCTTTCCGTATGAACCCAGCCAGCCCTGGTAGGCGCTCAACCCGACGACCAGGACCAACTTTGCGTGAAACCAGCCCTGGGTCCAGGCGCCAATGTCGAAAGCCAGCATCAGGCCGAGCACCCAGACTACGATGATCGCCGGGGTTAGGATGATCGATCGAACGCGACTCTCCCGCTCGACCCACGCCCGGTCTTCGGGCGAGCCGACAGCGCATTCCTGATGGTAGACATAAAGCCGCGGCAGCAGAAACAGGCCGGCCATCCAGAAAATCACAAAGGTGACGTGTGCGGCCAATACCCAATAATGGGCCGGGCCGAGCCAACCGATGTAATTGCTCACCTGTCCCCCTTCACCTCAGCGATCAGCTGCTCGACATGGTCGATCGGCGTGTCCTGAAGGATGCCGTGCCCGAGATTGAAGATGTGAGGACGGTCGGCGAACGCGTCAAGGACCTGTCTGGTGGCGCGCGTCAGCGCTTTGCCTCCCGCCGCAAGCGCCAGCGGATCGAGATTGCCCTGGACCGGCAGGCTCTTCGGTAATTGCTTCGCCGCCCAGAAAGGGTCGACGGTCTCATCGAGGCCGATCGCAGTGACGGCCGTCTCGCGCGCATAAGCGGCCAGCTTTCCACCTGCGCCTTTTGGGAAACCGATTACGGGCACATTCGGATGGCGCTCATGGACCGCAGCAACGATACGGGCGGTGGGCGCAATCACCCATTGCTCGAACTGCGCGGGAGAAAGGCTTCCCGCCCAGCTGTCGAACAGCTGCACGACATCGGCGCCGGCTTCGATCTGCTTCGACAGATAGTCGATCGTGATCTTCTCGATCCTGCCGACGATTTCTCCAAACCGCACCGGATCCGCATAGGCCAGCCGCCGAGTCTCGCTCTGATCCCGGCTGCCCTGTCCAGCGACCATGTAGGTTGCGACCGTCCAGGGACTTCCGGAAAATCCAATCAATGTCTTTCCGCCACCAAGCCTGTCGCGGACTTTCGAAACGGTCTCATAGATCGGTTCGAGCCTCGCCAGGACCGGCGTCAGGTCGTCCAACGCCGAATCCGCCAGCGTCGGCGTGAGCCGGGGTCCCTCGCCCGCGACGAAAGTCAGATTCTGCCCGATCGCGAAGGGTACGATGAGGATGTCGGAAAAAAGGATCGCGCCATCGAGCGCGGGGAAGCGCTCGAGCGGTTGAAGGGTGACCTCCGCGGCGGTCTCTGCATCGTAGACCAACTCGAGGAAGCTTCCCTTGTCCTGGCGCAACTTGCGATATTCCGGGAGGTAGCGTCCCGCCTGGCGCATCATCCACATCGGAACGGGATCGCGCCGCTCTCCGTTCAGAACCGCCAGCAACGGTTGATCGGCACGCGGCTTCGGAGGCTTGGCAGGCACGGAAGCCACCCTTCTTATTCTCCTTATATATTTAGATTCTAAGATTGATGATGTGATTGGGCGGAGGGTTGCGGGATTTAGGCGCGGCTCCCGGAATTGCCAACAAGGGCGGGATAATCGCCCTCTCGTGAAGTAAACGAGTCGCTCGATTCCTGCCCATGATTCACAAGCTGGTGATGGATTTTGTCCCCGTGGATGAATCGTCGAAACGGGGCGCACGCCGGGTCTGGAAATGACCGGTTGAGATGCTCCCCAGCACCGCGCTAGCTTTGCTTCGCGGCTTTTCCACAAGGTTGTTCTATTGACCCTGATTCTCGCTTCGACCAGTTCGATCAGGCGCCGGATGCTCGATGCGGCGGGCGTCGAATATCAGGCGACGAGGCCGCAGGTCGACGAGGACGAACTGAAGCTCGGCCTGACTGACCCCGAGGATATGGCTTTGCAGCTCGCCATCGCCAAGGCGGTGAGCATTCCGGGTGAGTGGGTGATTGGAAGCGACAGCGTCGTCAGCGCCGGCGGACGCCTGTTCGACAAGCCCCGCGACCGGGATGAAGCCGCCGAGCATCTTCGCTTCTTCTCCGGCAAGCCGATGCAACTGACCAGCGCGGTCGCGCTTGCACACGGCGGAACGCTCGACTGGTCGCATGTGGAAAGTGCAACGCTGCAAGTCCGGCCGCTCTCCGAAGATTTCATTGCTGAATATCTCGATGCCGAATGGCCCGAGGTCGGCTACACTGTCGGCGTGTTCCGTTTGGAAGCTCGAGGCGTCCAGCTGTTCGATCGCATCGACGGCGATCACTTCACGATCCTCGGAATGCCGCTCATACCACTGCTTGGCGCGCTCAGAACGCGCGGGTTGCTCCTCTCATGATCAAGATCGCGCTCACCGGGTCGATCGGCATGGGGAAGTCGACGGTCGCAAATATGTTTGAGAAAGCGGGTGTACCGGTGTTCGACGCCGACGCGGTCGTCCGCCGATTGCAGGGACCAGGAGGCGCGCTGGTCGAAAAGATCGGCGAACTATTTCCGGGGACGGTGCGCAGCGGAACGCTCGACCGCGAATGCCTCGCGCACATCGTGCTCGCCGACCCGTCGAAGCTCAAGGCGCTCGAAGGCATCGTGCACCCGACGGTCCAGGCCTGGCGCGAGGCGTTTGTCGAAGAGCATTCGGAAGCATCGGCCCTGATTTTCGAAATCCCGCTGTTGTTTGAGACCGGCAGCGAAAAGCAGTTCGACAAGGTCGTAGTGGTCTCGGCTCCGCTTGAGGTCCAGCGAGAACGCGCCCTCGCCCGGCAGGGAATGACGTCCGCCAAACTCGATTCAATCCTGGAGCGGCAGACGCCCGACGAGGAGAAAAGGCGTCGCGCCGACTTCGTCATCGACACCGGCACCGACCTATCCACAACTGAAGCCCAGGTGCGCGACATTCTGGCTTGCCTCGGAATCGCAGCGAGTGGATAGATTCCAACGTGCGGGAAATCGTCTTCGATACTGAAACCACCGGCCTCAATCCCGCGAGCGGCGACCGGATGGTCGAGATCGGCTGCGTCGAAATTTACAACCGCGTCGAAACGGGCCGCCATTTCCATGCCTATTTCTTTCCCGAGCGCGACATGCCGCACGATGCAGAGCTCGTGCACGGCCTCAGCGCCGCGTTCCTTTCCGACAAGCCTCTCTTCTCGGAATCAGCGGAGGCGTTGCTCGATTTCCTCGAGGATTCGCCGCTGGTCGCCCATAATGCCGGGTTTGACTTCGGCTTCCTTAATTTCGAGTTGGAGCGGTGCGGGCGGCCGGCAGTGTCAATAACGCGGATGGTCGACACGCTGACCCTCGCGCGTTCGAAGCACCCGGGTGCAAAGCACAGCCTCGACGCCTTGTGCGTGCGCTTCGGGATCGACCGCAGTCATCGAATCAAGCACGGCGCCCTGCTCGACGCGCAGCTACTTGCCCAGGTTTATGTCGAGCTGACCGGCGGACGGCAGATCGGGCTGGGTCTCGTCGCCGATACCGGCAGGGTCTCCGTCCAGGCCTCGGCCAGGCCGGTCACGATTCGAGAACCGCGCCCTGCGCGTCCTCACTTCGCCGCAGCGGAGGAACTGGAGCGGCATCGCGCGTTTATTGCTCAACTCGTCAATCCGCTCTGGGCAAGCTTCGCCGTCAGTTGACGGCGGCTTTTGGCGGGTCCTAAGCGGCCGCCGGTCGGAAGGAGCAGGGTAGTGGACGTCAGGGTCGCAGACCATCAGGTCGATACCAGCGAATCGGTGCATCAATATGCGCAGCAGCGCATCG
>DASTAU010000300.1:0-2176 GCA_035712425.1 Sphingomicrobium sp. | reverse complement strand
GCCGCCATCACTCGATTCGGACGACGGGGTGCAGCCCGATCCAGAGGAGCTGCGGACTCGCGCGCTCGAAGCAGAAAATGCGGCGCTTGCGATTCCGGGCGTGACGAACTCGGGAGGCACGAGCGCCAGCGCGTTGGCGACGATCGTCGCGCTCGCGACGTCGGGCGGCTTTTCCGGCGCCTATCGGACCAGCGGGCACAGCAACGCTGCGGGAGTCATCGCGGGCGAGGGCGGGACAATGCAGCGCGATCACGCATGGCACAGCGCGCGCCATCTCGCGGATGTCGAAGATGTTTCCGAGATCGGCCGGCGGGCCGGGGAGCGCGCGGTCGCGAGGCTCAATCCGACGCGACCGAAACCCGGTAAATATCCAGTGATTTTCGATCCGCGGGTTTCGCCCACGTTGCTCGGCCATTTCGCGAATGCGATCACCGGTTCATCGATCGCCCGAAAGACGAGCTTCCTGCTTGAGAAATTGGGCACCGCAATATTCGCGCCAGGAGTGACGATCGTCGACGATCCGCTTCGGCAACGTGGCCTGAGGTCACGAGCCTTCGATGCCGAGGGCGTCCGGGTTTCCAGGAGTGAGCTGGTCTCGGGCGGAATCCTGAACCAATGGATCTCCGACAGCGCGTCGGCTCGGCAGCTCGGCATTGAGCCGACCGGCCATGCCGCCCGCGGAGTCGGCGGTGCGCCGGGTGCGAGTCCCAGCAACCTCTACATGGAGGGGGGCACGCGCAGCCGTGAAGAACTGCTCGCCAGCGTCCCCGAGGCGGTGCTGGTGATCGAACTCATCGGCCAGGGCGTAAACGGAGTGACCGGCGACTACAGTCGCGGCGCTGTGGGGTTCATGGTTCGCAATGGTGAGATTGCGGAGCCGGTGTCGGAGATCACTGTGGCCGGCAACCTGATCGATATGTTCGCCACGCTCCAGCCGGCAAGCGATCTCGAGTTTCGTCGCGGCGTCGATGCACCGACGATCCTCGTGCCCGAAATGATGGTGGCTGCGGCCTAGGCTTCGGCGCCGACCTTCGGCACGCGCAGCCGCGGGATTTCGATGTGCGGGCATCGGTCCATGACCACCTTCAGGCCCGCCGCTTCCGCGCGAGCGGCGGCTTCCTCGTTGATCACGCCGAGCTGCATCCAGACTGCCTTGGCTCCGACGAAGATCGCCTGTTCGACCGCCTCGAGCGCCGCTTCCGGCCGGCGGAAAATGTCGACGATGTCGATCGGGACGCCGATCTGCGCGAGCTCACGCCACACGAACTCGCCGAGCACATGCTCGCCGGTGATCTGCGGATTCACCGGAAGAACGCGATAGCCCCATTCCTGGAGGAACTGCATAACGCCATAGGAGGGCCGCGACGGGCGATCCGACGCCCCGACAACGGCGATCGTCCGGGCATTTCTCAGAAGCTCGGCAATGTCCTCGTCACGAGTCAGCATCTTGGTCCTTTCGCTGCGCCCTCAATGCGCGACAGCTTCCAACAGTTTCGCGGCGAGGGTCTCAAAGGCCTGGGCCTCTGCTGCGCCGCTTGCGGCTGGCGGATTTCCGGCATCGGACGCCTCCCGAATGGCGAGCGACAGCGGCAAGCGCCCTAGAAACGGCACGCCCATCTCGGCCGCGGCAGCTTCGGCGCCGCCGCTACCGAACGGATGTGAGCTCTGCCCGCAATGCGGGCAGACGTAGGTCGCCATATTCTCGATGATCCCGAGCACGGGCACGCTCATCTTAGCGAACAGGTCGATCGCCCGCCGGGCGTCGATCAGCGAGAGGTCTTGGGGTGTTGAGACGACGACTGCGCCGGCGGGCCGGGAACGCTGGATCAGCGACAGCTGCACGTCCCCCGTTCCGGGCGGAAGGTCGACGATCAGCATCTCCGAATCGCCCCAATCCGCCTCGACTAGCTTGGCGAGGGCGCCGGTCGCCATTGGCCCGCGCCAGGCCAGTGCGTGCCCCGGGGAAACCAGCTGGCCCAATGACAAAAATTTAATCCCGTGGGCTTCGACCGGGATGAGACGCTCCCCTTCGGCGGTCGGCTTGGCGTCGGTGCCGAGCAAGGTCGGCTGGGAGGGTCCGTAAACGTCGGCATCGATCAGTCCGACCTTCTTGCCCATTTTCGCGAGCGCGATGGCAAGATTTGCGGACACCGTGGACTTCCCGACGCCGCCCTTG
>DASTAU010000299.1:0-3384 GCA_035712425.1 Sphingomicrobium sp. | reverse complement strand
GCGAAGTGGGCGGCGAAGCTCCGCGCCACGAAAACCGGCGACAATCCGCTCTTCCTGAAGATCAACATGGGCGCGGGCCACGGCGGCAAGTCGGGCCGCTGGGACAAGCTCCACGAGGTCGCGGAGACCTACGCCTTCATCATGACCCAGACCGGGGAATGAGCCGGCCCGTCTTCGAGATGGCGCTGGCCGCCGGGCCCGAGCACATCGACGAGCTCGGGCATGTCAACAATGCGGTGTGGGTGCAGTGGATCCAGCAGGTCGCGGTCGCGCATTGGGATTCGGTCGCCGACCCGGCGCATCGCGACGCTTATTATTGGGTCGTGGTGCGGCACGAGATTGATTATTTGCGCCCGGCGCACGAGGGCGATGCCATCCACGCGCGCACCTGGGTCGGCGAGGCCCCCAAAGGGGCGCGGTTCGACCGGCTGATGGAATTCACCGGCCCCGACGGGAAGGTCTGCGTTCGTTCGCGGACCGACTGGGCGATTATCGACAAGGCGCTCGGGCGGCCCATCCGGGTGCCTCCGGAAGTGATAGCGCCGTTCGTTGCGGACGGGTAAGCATCCCCGCCATGAGCCGAATTATCCTCTATGATTATTACCGTTCCTCCGCCTGCTACCGAGTGCGGATTGCGTTGAATCTCAAGGGCATCGAGTATGAGAAGAGGCCTGTAAACCTGCTCGAAAGCGAGCAGAGGTCAGACGATTATCGGTCCCTCAACCCCGAGGGGCTGGTGCCGATGCTCGAGATCGACGGCCATCGCCTGACCCAGAGCATGGCGATCCTGACCTATCTCGACTCCCGCTATCCGACGCCGCCGCTGATCCCCGCCATGGCGCCCGAGCGCGCGCACGTCGGCGAGATGGCGATGATCGTCGCCTGCGACATCCACCCGCTCAACAACCTCAGGGTCCTCAAATATCTGAAGACCGAGCTCGGCCATTCGCAGGAGGAGGTCGACGGCTGGTACGCGCATTGGATCCGCGAGGGTCTTGGTGCGCTGGAAAAAATCGCTTCACCGAAGGCCGGCAAGTTCCTGGTTGGCGATATGCCGACGGCGGCGGACGTGTTCCTGGTGCCGCAGCTGTACAATGCGCGGCGCTTCAACGTTCCGGTTGACGATTTCCCGACCTTGCTCCGCGCCGAGGAGAATGCGAACAGGATCGAGGCGTTCGCAGCCGCGCATCCGGATCGCCAGGAGGTGCCCGCATGAACCGCATCGACAGTTTCGCCCAGGGCATGAGCGAGGCGAAAGCCTTGGATTCGGTCGAGATTCCTTCGCTCGAGGGCAAGGTCAGCGACGAGGAATGGGAGCTTCGGATCGATCTTGCGGCGGCCTACCGGATCGTCGCCGATTATCGCTGGGACGACCTTGTCTTCACGCATTTGTCGGTGCGAATTCCGGGGCCTGAGCACCATTTCCTGCTGAACCCGTACAATCTGATGTTCGAGGAAGTGACCGCCTCCTCGCTGATCAAGGTCGATGTGAACGGCAATCCTGTCCAGGAGACGCCCTTCATCACCAACCCCGCGGGCTTCACCATCCATTCCGCGGTGCACATGGCGCGCGAGGATGCCCATGCGGTGATGCATCTCCACACGCCGGCCGGGCAGGCGGTGAGTGCGCAGGCCGACGGTCTGATGCCGCTGACCCAAGCGGCAATGCTGGTGCGCCAGGACCTGGCCTATCACGATTATGAGGGGATCGCGGTCGACCTCGACGAGCGCGAGCGGGTGGTCGCCGATCTCGGCACAAAGAACCTGATGCTGCTGAGAAACCACGGCAGCATGGCGGTAGGCGAGACGATCGGCGAGGCGTTCATCCGGCTCTACACGCTCGAGCGGGCGTGTCAGGCGCAGGTCATGGCGCTGACGGCGGAGATCAACAATCCGCCGCAGGGATCGCCGGAGGTTGCGGCGCAGCAGGGCGCAGTCGGTCTCAAGCTCGCTGGCAAGCTGCTCGCGTGGCCGGCGCTGAAGCGCAAGGCGTACCGTCTCGATCCGAGCTTCGCGACCTAGGTTGAGCGGCCGCGTCGCCAACATCACCGATTATCGCGCGCTTGCGAAGGCGCGGCTCCCTCACTTCCTGTTCGAATATCTCGACGGGGGTTCGTATGACGAAGTGACTCTTCGGCGGAACGTCGAGGATCTGCAGGCGATCGCGCTGAAGCAGCGTGTCCTCCGTGACGTGTCGAAGATCGATCTCTCGGCGAGCCTCTTCGGCCATGAATGGGCGATGCCGATTGGGTTGGGGCCGGTTGGCCTCGCGGGCCTATACGCACGGCGCGGCGAAGTGCAGGCGGCACGAGCAGCGGCTGCTGCCAATGTGCCTTTCGCGCTGTCGACCGTGGGCGCCTGCTCGCTTCGCGAGGTCGCGGCGTCCGGAAACATCCCCTGGTACCAGCTTTATTTTGTCAGGGACCGCGGGTTCGTCGCGAACATGATCGAGACGGCCAAGGAAGCGGGATGCGCGGCGCTGATCCTGACGGTCGATCTCGCGGTACCGGGATCGCGATCCCGCGATGCGCGCGCTGCGGGCGGCGGATTGAGGCGGATGCTTCAACTCGCGGCTCGCCCCGAGTGGCTTTGGGATGTCGGCATTCACGGTCGTCCGCACAGCCTCGGCAATCTCGAGCCGGTGATCGGCAAGAATGCGCCACTGAGCGATTTCCAGGCGTGGATACATGCCAATTTCGACCCCTCGGTCAGCTGGAAGGATGTCGAGTGGGTGCGGACGCAATGGCCGGGTCCGTTAATCATCAAGGGCATTCTCGATCCCGATGACGCGCGGGAGGCGGCCGGAAGTGGCGCCGATGCGGTCGTGGTGTCGAACCACGGGGGCCGGCAGCTCGATGGAGTGCTGTCGAGCGCGCGTGCTCTTCCCTCGATTGCCGAGGCCGTCGGCGATCGGATGCCTGTGCTGGTCGACGGCGGCGTTCGCTCTGGCCTCGATGTGGTGAGGATGCTCGCGCTCGGTGCCGACTTCGTACTGCTGGGGCGCGCCTGGGCCTATGCGCTTGCGGCGTGCGGCGGAGCTGGCGTGGCGCATGTGCTGAAGCTGATCGACGCGGAAATGCGGGTCGCGATGGCGCTCACCAGCTGCACCAAGATCGGCGAGATCGGCGCGGACACGCTCGCGCAGCGTTGATCGCGGCTTCGAACCATCTCCCCGGATGGTCCTGCAGGCGCGATGGTCGGGGAGAGAGGATTCGAACCTCCGGCCCCTGCCTCCCGAAGACAGTGCTCTACCAGGCTGAGCTACTCCCCGACCGGAACCCGCTATCGTCGCGACAGGTCGCGGCGGGAGCCAAGGCGCGGGCTAGATAGAAGCGGGTTGCGACGAGCGCAACCCAACAATCAGCGACCGAGTACCTGAAGCCA
>DASTAU010000298.1:0-2393 GCA_035712425.1 Sphingomicrobium sp. | reverse complement strand
ATCGGCAACGAACGACAGTTCGCACGGCTCGCGGAGATATGTGGCCATGCGGAATGGACGAGCGACGAGCGCTTCGCATCAAATGGGGCACGAGTCGCCAACCGCGAGGAGATGGTACGGCTGGTTGGTGAGGCCATTGCGCAAAGGCCCGCTATGGAATGGCTCGAACGGCTCGAGAAAGCCGGCATTCCCGCAGGTCCGATCAACCGCATTAGCCAGGCGCTCGGCGACGTGCAGGCCCGGCATCGCCGGATGGTCAGGAGCATCGCCGGAATGCCGCTTGTCGGGTCGCCTTTGCGCATCGATGGCGAGCGCGCTGACTCCAACCTGCCGCCCCCGGGGCTTGGAGAGCATACCGGCGAGGTTCTGAGCGGATTGGGCGTAGATGCAGACGAAGCGACCCGTCTTCAGACCGAAGGGGTCATCGGCTGAGCTCAGTGGCTCGGCGCGTCCTCGTTCTCGATGCCCTGCTCGCCGTAGCGGGACTTGATGAATCGGCCTTGGGTTTCGAATGCTGCGAGTTCGCCGCGCGCGAGCTGCTCGGAGACGTCGCCTAGCGCCGTGCGGGCCGCTGCGAGGCTTTCGATTAGACGCTCGTCGACCGTCTTGTCTTCCCCGTCCTTCTCGTTTCGATAGGCCTGCGGGACATTCATGTAGCGTTCGATGAGCTGCGGCAGATGAATCGACATCAGCCTTCGGGCGTCCTGCGCGGCGGGGTCGAGCGTATCGACCCGTTCCAGGGTCTGCTTGAGTGACGGAAGGACAGCGCTGATCGAATCCAGTTGCGCCTGTGCGGGCGCGGGCAAGGCGCGCCTCACGCGATAGATATAGGAATCGAATTGGTCGACCATCGCGCCGTTGGGAAGGTCAGTGGCGGGGGCGGGGGCAGTCACGGCATCGCGGCCCCCGCGAGCGATAAGGAAACCGCCGACAACGACGGTTGCGATCACCGCCGCAAGGAAGCCGAACATTCCGATCGGCTTGACGAAGCCGATGATGACCGCAGCGAGCCAAATGAGCACAACGGCGCCCGCGACCTTGGCTGCAGTTCGACCCAAGCCAAGGTTGAGGCGCTCACGCTCTCGCCGTGCCGCGGCACGCGCCGGACCGTCACGCTGGTCGAGTTGCTGCGTGACTCGATCGAAGCGGGCGATGGCCCGCTCAACCTTGTCGGTAACTTCGCTCACTTCGCCTCAATTGGCGTGAGCGGTGAGACGGAGCCTTCGAGCTTCGCCTGGTTCACGCCCTCGGCGCGGGCGATATAGCCCTTCGATTTCTCGACTTCCTTGCCCAGCGTGTCGACCGTCTGCTTCATGTTGCCGAGCGCCTGAAGCTTGAACTGATCGATCTGGTCCATCGTGTCGTAAATGTTCTGGAACGCGCGCTGCAGCGTCTCCAGCGGAATGGTCGAGCTCGCCGCCTGCTCGTGGATCGCGCCGGTCTGGGTCCGGAGCATTTCGCCGGTGCTGTCGATCATTCCGGCCGTGGTCGTGTTGAGCGCGGTGATCTGTTCCAGGACGAGCTTCTGGTTGGTCATCGCCTGGGCGACGGTGACGGCCGTCCGAAGCGCGGAAACCGTCGTGGTCGACGCGCGGTCGACTCCCTTCACCAGCTCGACATTGTTCTTTTTGACGAGGTCGAGCGCGAGATAGCCCTGAACCGTCACCGCCATCTGGGTGAGAAGGTCGGTCGTGCGTTGGCGCGTGTAGAAGAGCGCCGTCTCGCGGATGGCCTTGGCTTTGGCGGGGTCGGTCGCGTCGAGCTCGTTGGCCTTGTCCTCGAGTTGCTGGTCGAGCGTCTTGGAGATGTGCACCATCTGCTCGAGCTTGTGCATCGTCTTCCACAGGTTCGCGCGCTCGGTGTCGATCGCCGCATTGTCCATCAGCAGCTCGTCCTTGCCGTTGGCGAGGCTGCCGAGGATGCCTTTGATGTGGGTCTGCGAGCTTCGGTACTTGTCGAAGTAGCGGTTCACGCGATTGCCGAAGGGGATGATGCCGAGAAACTTCTTGGTCTTGGTCGCCTCCTTCGGATCCAGCGCTTCGACGGTGCGGCGGAGCTCGGTAAGGTCCGCGCCGATGCCCGTGTCCTTGTCGATCGCCTTGACCGGGCGATCGAGGAAGCGGTTCGATGCGCCCGCGGCTTCGGCGATTTCCTTGCGGCCCATCGCCGTCAGCTGGTCGACCTTCTTGCCGAACTCGGGGCTGTTCGCATCGAGCTTGGCGAGCTCATCGACGAACTGCGAAACGCGCTTATCGAGCTCGCTCGTTTCCTCGGGCTTCAGCGGGACGAGGCCCGCGGCTTCGGCGGGCTCGACCACCTGAAGCGCCTCGGGCGGATCGAGGTTGAGCTTCGTCTTGGTCGCGGTCTCGGTCGTTGGCGCCGGTTCGGTAGCC
>DASTAU010000297.1:0-2970 GCA_035712425.1 Sphingomicrobium sp. | reverse complement strand
TGGTGCGCAGAACCGGAAGCGGCGTCGAGCTCAGGCAATTCAATCCGGATTTCACCTTCCAAGTGCCCGCCGCTGAAATTGCGGCGATCGAGAAGGTGCTCGGCGAGCTGATTTAGAAAACTTGCCGCACGACCGCCCGCATGGCACGGGCAACGGCTCGGGCGGTTAGCTCAGTTGGTAGAGCATCTCGTTTACACCGAGAGGGTCGGCGGTTCGAGCCCGTCACCGCCCACCAGCATCCGATGACCCTATAAACTCCGGACGAGCCTCACCGCCATGCCAAGCCACGGCGGGTTGGCGACGACCTGCTGGCGGCCGCCGGCCTCAAGCGGAAGGATCTGCAGCTTCTCCTCGTCGCGGTTGATGAGGCGGCCGAAGATGAAGCGGCCGGCGGGGCGGGGAACGAAGACGTCGCGGTTTAGCGCGCGGCCGTAATCCTGCGGTCCCAGCATGTCGCACCAGATTTCGTCGCCCGAGCGATAGTCGCCGAGGCTTCCGGCGACGAGGATTGCGATCTGGCAGTCCTCGACGTGCGGCGGGACCACGATGGCCGCCTTTCGCGGGGCCATTGCGCCGCCGGGACCGAGAATGGCGGCCACCTTGAGCTCGGACGTGTCGCCGCCTTCGACCAGATCTTGCGCTTCAACCCCCAATGCTTTCGCGATGCGATTGAGCCAGCCGACGGAAACCGTCCGGGTGCCGGTTTCGAGGCGCCCTATCGTCTGCGGAGTGGTGGCCGGATCGCAGCGTCGCGCAACATCGTCGAGAGTCATGCCCCGGGCGCGGCGCACTTCACGAATCCGTGTGATCATCCCAGCTCACCCCCGCGCAGTTTACGAACCATATTGGTTTTCAACTTTCCTACAGATTTGCCGTTGTGGCAAGCCATTTGCGACTCGTAGAGGAGGATCGCATTGGGAAGCAGCTCGCAGCCGCGTTTGTTGAAAGAGGTTACGATCGAAACGGGGGCCGCGGGGCGGCGGGTTCGGTCGGTGACTGCGAATCTGGCGGAATCGCCGCTTGGCTGGCTCTTCTCGCGCGGGCTTTTGACCCGCCGTCAGTTCGATGCGGGCGAACGGCTCCGGAGTGATTGGGAACGGGCGCAACTCGCGCCGCGAGTTACGATGTCGTGGGATGCGGCGCCCGTCGCGCAAAGTCGTGGCGGATCCTCCTCGCAGCCAGACCTCACGGGTGTGCAGATCGATGCCAAAAAGCGCTTCAATGCCGCCGTAGACGCCGCAGGCCCGGGGCTCGCCGATATCCTTTGGCGAGTGGTTTGCGCGGGCGAGGGCATGCGTGAAGCCGAAACCGCCCTCGGATGGCCCGCTCGGGCCGGCAAGCTCGTGCTGACCCTGGCGCTCGATCGCGTGGCCGCTTACTATCGGCTACGCTAGTCCTTGCGGCTGCCGCGATGGTCCGCGGGCGCTTTCGCGTGCGAGGTGCGCGAGCGTTTGGCCCGCTGCTGGCCACGGTCGCGCATCGTCGGATCGCGCATGTTGTTCCGGCCTTCGTCCCTGCCGCTGTTGCTGCGCATGATGCCTTCTCCTGCTGGGCTGCGGGTAAACGGATGGGCGGGCAGCCGGTCTCCGCGTCTCGCCGCTCCGGCACAAGCATTCGACCCGTCAATTCCTCATCGCCGCGATAAGAGCCGCTTATCGGCTCGGGCGGTCATTTGATTGGCCTCCGAAACGACCGGAGCATAGTTGGGAATTGCCGTCGAGGTGGGGCTGCTCCGAACGGCACGGAGACAGAAAATGAAGACAGGATTGATGCTTTTCGCCGCGCTGGCGCTCATCAGCGTGAAAGCGAACGCGAGCCCGATCACGGTTACGCAAGGCCCGGCAGTGCACGTGAGCTTTGCCGACCTCGACCTCAATTCGCCTGAGGGTCGCGCCGTGCTGGAACGCCGCATTCACTCGGCAGCCGAAGCACTATGCTCGAGCGAGGGCGATCGGACGCTGGATACAGCGCTCGCCAACCACGCTTGTTTCAAAGCAGCGGTCGCGGATGGATTGCAGCAGATGGACAAGATCAACCAGGAGCGGGTCGCGCAGCGGTCCGTTTCCATGGGAGCCGGGCACTAAAGGCCCGGTGAGGGAAGCGCCGCGCCCCTTTCATGGAGCGCGGCGCCTTTTTTGGAGCCATTAGCTAGAGCGACCCACCGTCACTGGAATCCTCGCCGGACTCATCCTCTTCCTCATCCAGTGCGCCCCGACCCTGGTTCGCGAAATCGGAGCCGCCGGTCGCATTCTCGCCCGACGGATTCTTGTCCTGCAAATAATCACCGGAACCGCTGCCCTGTGACCCGATGAAGCCTTCGCCTTCCGAGCCGCCTTGGCTGCTTTGTGACGAGCTCTGGTCGGTCGTGAGCGTGTCGCCGCTTCCGTCGTTTTGCTGAGCCTGCCCGGTCGCGCTCTGGCGGCCAAAATCGGCGCCCTGACTTAGCGTAGTTCCCGAGCCGGTCGAGCTATCATTGCCGCCGATCGGCTGGCCGCTGGTCCCGCCACTCTGGCTCCCTTCGCCGCCCTGGTTTTGCATGTTCGGCCGGTCCAGATCTTCGCTGGCCGGAGGGCCGTCCTCCTTGCCGCTATGCTGGTCGTCCCGTTCGTTTTCCATGTGGCGATACTCCTCACATCGCCCCCGCGTTGCTCTGCGCTTCTAAACAGGGTGCGACGGCGGACTGTTCCGGTGATCGAACGGGCTTTGCGACGAACCGCTCAGCGCAACAAAAAGGCCGCCGCCCGGAGGGGCAGCGGCCTTAATCTCAGCATTGTGTCAAAGTCAGGCTTCGTCGCCCTCGACGCTCTCGTTGGTGCCAGCGTTCGGAGCTTCCTCCGCTTCGGTGCCGACCTCGGCTTCTTCCGGAGTCCCCGGATTTTCAGCAGCCGCCGGAATGCCGGGCTCGAGACCGGGCTCGAACTCCTCGGTGAACGCCGTTGCGTCGCGCTCGAACATCTGAGCCATGACGTC
>DASTAU010000296.1:0-2012 GCA_035712425.1 Sphingomicrobium sp. | reverse complement strand
TGCCGTGCCCGGTGATGATCATCCCCGGTTCCCTGGACGAGGACCGGCTGGAGCAGCTGAGCTAAAGCGCTTTCGAGAGAATTTCGCCCAGCCTGATGCAGCCGGCTTCGTCTTCTTCGGTGAAGCGGCCGGTTTTGGGGCTGTCGATATCGAGCACGCCGATCAGTTCGCCATCGCGGATGAGTGGGACGACGATCTCGCTCTTCGACGCGCTGTCGCAGGCGATGTGCCCAGGAAACGCGTTGACGTCTTCGACGCGCTGGACCTGGCGGCTCCGGGCCGCGGCGCCGCACACTCCCTCGCCGAACTTGATCCGAATGCATGCCGGGCGGCCCTGGAACGGCCCGACAACCAATTCGCCGTCGATGTTGCGATAAAAGCCCACCCAATTCACGTCGGGAAGCGTTTCCCAAATCAGCGCCGCGGCGTTCGCCATGTTCGCGACGGCATCACTTTCGCCGGCCATCAGCCCCTCGAGCGCCGCGGCAAGGTCGCGGTACATGACCGGCTTGTCGGCCGCTTCGATCCTGAAATCGTAGGTCAATCGAACGTCACCTTTCCGCGGGACTGCTTGATCGCGCTCCGCTGGCGCTTCCTGTCCACCCGCTGCGCCTTTGCAGCCCGGCTCGGGCGCGTCGGCTTGCGCTTGGCTTGTACCATATGGGCGGCAGCGATCATTTCCGCCAGACGCTGGCGCGCGTCGGTCCGGTTCGCTTCCTGCGTGCGGAAGCGGCGGGCGGTGATGATGAGTTCGCCTGCTCCGGTTACGCGGCTTCCGCCGATCTGCTTCAACCGCTCGTATGCGTCGGGGTGAAGGCCAAGCTTGAACAGATCGACGCGCAATTGAACTGCCGTCGCGACCTTGTTGACGTTCTGGCCGCCGGGACCGGTCGCCGCGAGAAAGCTTTCGCTGAGCGCCTCGACGGGAATGTCGACATCTTCAGGCCGCATTCTCTGTCCCGAGCTTGTCGAAGGATGGCCACTCGCCAAAATAGTCCGGAAGCGGTGCGCTAACGTCGATCGCGGGCTTTCCCTCGCGCGGAACGACAAGGCGAGACGCATGCAGCAGCATCGGTCCGCCGGGGACGCCATAGACTCGATCGCCGACGATCCCCCGTCCGAAAGCCTCACGCGCGTGCGCGCGGATTTGGTGCGTGCGTCCCGTCAGGGGACGAAACTCGACCAGTGTGGACCCGTCGCGAACCGCGATGCGGCTCCAGCGCGTTGAAGCTTCGAGACCATGCGGATCCGACACCATCTTCCACCCCGCTTCGGCGGTCGAATGCTTGGCGAGCGGCACGTCGATTATCCCCGCTTCCTCCGCGATCACCGTCGCGACGACTGCAAGATAATATTTTTCGACCGCTCGCGCCTCAAAGGCTTTCTGGAATTGCGAACGAGCCTTGGGCGTGCGGGCAAGCAGCAGGCAGCCGCTCGTGTCGGTGTCGAGGCGATGCATTGGCGTCGGCTCGCGCCTGAAGCCGCAGGTCAATTCATCCAGTCTGGATGCAATCGAATCGCCGCCGCGTCGCGGCGCATCGACCGGCAAACCCGCCGGCTTGTCGATCACGATCGCTTCGGCGTCGATGAACAGGATGCGATCCGAGAGGAGCATGGAGTTCCCATATCCTCCCCTCGATTTCGAGGGGAGGGGGACCGCACGAAGTGCGGTGGAGGGGCCCCCTCCGTCAGCGCTGCGCGCTGCCACCTCCCCCGCAAATGCGGGGGAGGAGAGGACGAGCCTGTGGATGCTTTTGTGACTCGCCTGCAACAAACCAAGGAATCCAGCCGGTTAGGAAATATTAACCTTTTCCCTTCAGACCTCGAATGGTTAATGAGGGCTTCAAGGCCGTTAAGAGCGCGTAACGCTTTTGGCCGCGAACGGGGGAAATGACGATGCGCGTGCTGCTGATCGAAGACGAGCCGACCACCGCAAAGAGCATCGAGCTGATGCTCGGGACGGAAGGCTTTAACGTCTATACGACCGATCTCGGGGAAGAAGGCCTCGATCT
>DASTAU010000295.1:0-3293 GCA_035712425.1 Sphingomicrobium sp. | reverse complement strand
GTCCTGAGCGATCCGCTTGTTCTCGGCCGATTCCTCGCTGAACCTGATCAGGCGTCCGCGAAGCTCGGAGAACTGGACGAGTGTCATCGGGATTTGCAGATCGCGCTGCGTCTCGAGCTGCGGAACGGTAAGCTGGCGGTCGGTGCCGCCCGGGTTGCCGGCGACAAACACCGGCTCGCCGGCAGTTGGAGCCGACGCGTTCCACTTCAAATGGTCCGGTGTCGCGACCGGCTTTCCGCCCTCGTAGAGGCGGACGAAGGCGCTATCGAGGTCGTAGCGCGGAAAGTTGAAATTGTCCGGATCGCCGCCGAAGAAGGCCGCCTGAACGCCGGGCGAGAAAACCAGGCGGACGTCCGAATATTTGCGGTATTTGTACAGCTTGTACTGACCGCCGTGGTAGAGTTCGACAACCTGGCAGCGGAACTTGAGGTCGTCGCCGCAGCCCTGTTTCTCGATAGTCGAGGAAGCCGCTGTCCGCGCCTTTACGAGTGCTTCTCCAGAAAGCCCCGTGCCCGCGCCCTGCATCTGCGGAGTGACGTCCGTGATCGCCGTCAGGATTTCCGCCTGCATTCCGGCGCACTTGCGCTCCTCGTCACGGTCCTTCGCGACATAGCCGTTGGTGAAATAGTCGTGGGTCTTGTCGGAAATGTCCTGCGCGCATCCGGCGACGCAGTGATTGTTGGTGAGAACCAGCGCCGTCCCGGTGACTACGGACGACGAACATCCCGTCGACAAACGCGCCGATGCGCCGCGCACGTGATCCAGCCACGCCTGATCGATGTGCGTCCCGTACTTCGCGTTGACCGCGGCGATGGGAAAATTGTCGAACGTCCACATTCCCTCGTCCGCGCGCGCCGGCGACGAGAGCAGGACAAGCGCCGAACAACCGAGCAGCGCCATCAGATTCTCACGCTTCATACCGAAGACCCTCCCTTGGCGATTTCCTTGCCGCTCACTGCTGGCGAGAGCAAGCCTCGGCGAGGGCATCGGGGATCGCATCCGCAAGATTGTCGGCGATCATCTCCGGACCGGCGATACGGGCCGCCTCCCCCTGCAGCCACACGCCCGCGCACGCCGCCTCGAAAGCCGGTAAGCCGCGAGACCGCATCGCGGCGATGACGCCGGCCAGGACGTCCCCGGTCCCAGCGCTGGCGAGCCACGCTGGAGCCGGCGGACGAAACCCGAGCCGGCCATCTGGCGACGCCACGAGCGTGTCAGCTCCCTTGTAAACGACAACGGCTCCCGAGCGGCGCGCCGCTTCTAGTGCTCGCTCCGACTTGTCGCCCTCGATCTCTCCAAACAGCCGCCGGAATTCGCCATCGTGAGGCGTGATGATCGCATCCTGCCCTTTCAGCCGCTCGGGCTCGCCCAGATGCGTGATCGCATCGGCATCGATCACCTTCGACGCCTTGGACGTCAGAGCGAGGGTCAGCACCTGCGGAATGTCCCCCATCCCCGGCCCGACCAGCAGACAGCCAATGCGCTCGTCATTCACTTCAGCCGTGTCGGTCTGCACCACGGCCGACGGAAGTCCTTCGATAGGCCTGGACGTGCTGACCCGAACGTAGCCGGCGCCGCCAAGCGCCGCAGCCTTGGCCGCAAGCGCAATCGCCCCCGGCATCTTGCCCGCAAGCGCGTGAACCAATCCGCGGTCGTATTTGTGTCCGCCAGGATCGAGCGGCGGCAACTGGGGCGCAGCAATCTCGCGCCAATCGCTCTCCGCCTCGATACCGATATCGGCGAGCACGACCCGTCCGCACTTGTGCATCGCGGGATGGAGCAGGTGAGCGGGCTTCAACGCGCCAAACGCGACCGTCAGGTCGAAGTGGGGAACCTCGCTCAACTGGACGCCGCTGTCGCTTTCCACGCCGCTCGGCACATCGCCCGCAACCTTTACGATCGCCCGATTGCACAAGCGCGCGAGTTGTTCAGAAACAGCCTGTTCGAGTCCATGCTTCAAGCCCGTTCCGAAGAGACAATCGATCACTAGCGGCGACGCTTCGGTCGATTCTGACAAGGTCTCAACCTCGCCGGACCATTCGCCACGCGCCCATTTCGCCGCTTCGCTCTTCGGTTCGGCAAGCGCTGCGATGCGGACCGGAATTCCTCGCGCCGCGAGGTGCCGGGCGGCTACATAGCCATCGCCGCCGTTGTTGCCGGGCCCGCACAGCACCAGCGATGGTGTTGGCCCGGCGAATCGGTAGGCGGCTTCGGCAAGCGCCGCCCCGGCCTGTTCCATCAGCTCCTCGACGGTGGCGCCGCCATCGATCGCCCGTTGCTCGGCGGCGCGCATTTTCTCGGCGGTGAGGATCGGTCGGCCCGTCATGGCGGCCGCCCTAGCGCAGGAAGGTCGCCAGACGCCACCATTCGCGCGGAACTGCATCCGCAGCCGCATCGCGGGCCTCCTCGCTCTCGAACAGCGCGAAGCAGGTCGCTCCCGACCCCGACATGCGAACGAACTCGGCTCCAGTCTGGGTTCCAAGCCATGCGAGCACCGAACCGATCTGCGGAACCAGCGCGATCGCGGGAGCTTCGAGATCGTTCCGACCGTCGCGCCAGTCGTCCAGCGGTCCACGATCTTGCCCGTCCCACCCGGCGAAAACCGCAGCAGTGGAAAGTGGTACACGCGGGTTCACGAGAAGGACCGGTTTGCCTGAAAGACCGGAAAGCTCGACCGGCTCCAGCTTATCACCAGCGCCCTCACCACGCGCGGGAAGGCTGAGCAGGCACGCGGGCACGTCGCTCCCCAGCCGCGGAGCAACCTCCTGAGCATGCTTCGGATCAATCCGCCACAATGACGTCAGCAGCCGTAGGACGGCGGCCGCATCCGCTGACCCGCCACCGAGACCAGATGCGACGGGCAAATTCTTTTCCAGGGCCAGTGCCGCGCACTTGCTCCCGGCTGCTGCTCCAGCGAGCTCGCGAGCGGCTCGAAGCGCGAGGTTGTCGGATTCAACACCGATTTCGCTCGCGAACGGGCCCGTCACCTGCAGTGAAAGCTCGTCATATGGCTCGGCGCTCAATCGATCGCCATCCGTGCAAAACGCAAACACTGTCTCGATCGAATGCCGCCCGTCGGGCAGCTTGCCTCTCACATGAAGCGCAAGGTTGAGTTTCGCCGGAGCGATCTCGCGCGTTGCGGTCAAGGCGCCGCGTTCGCCGTCGTCAGGCCGGACGAGAGCTTGGCCTTCACCCGCGTCGCGATGTCATCCTCCGCCGTGACCAGCGCAGCGTTCCATGCAAACCGCGCCTCGTAACGCCGCCCGGACTTGTACAGCGCGTCGCCCAGATGC
>DASTAU010000294.1:0-6484 GCA_035712425.1 Sphingomicrobium sp. | reverse complement strand
GACCGGTTGCGCCGCGCGGGCGGTCTCGCCTAGGGCTTGGGAATGACGATCGACGCGCTCGCGATGCTGTTTCCCAACGTCGCGGTGACCCGGGGCATTGCGGTGCGGGTCGCGGTGAGCTTCCTCGCCGAGCAATCCGATCCGGCGACCAACCGGTGGTTCTGGTCCTACCATGTGCGAATCGAGAACGGCGCGGACGTCGCAGTCCAGTTGCTGTCGCGAAGCTGGACCATCATCGACGGCCGCGGGACAATCCACGAAGTGGTCGGTGAAGGGGTCGTCGGTGAAATGCCGCTGATCGGGCCTGGCGCGAGCTTCGACTATGTTTCGGGGTGTCCGCTGGACACACCGAACGGCGCGATGAGCGGAACCTATCGCATGGTCGACGAGGACGGCAGCGCCTTCGACGTTGAAATCCCGCGATTCCAGTTGCTCAGCGCCTGAAGCTTTTTTCGAGGTTCAGGAGCGGTTTAGGATGTGGATCGTTATCGGTCCGCTCTGGAGATTGTTGCCAGGCGTCCGGCACTCGGGCGTAAGGGGGCAGGATGTTCAATTTCGCTCCTAAACGGCAAGTCGGTCCCGCCGGCCCTCGCGGGTGGCGGGCCTATGCCGTCGGCGATGTGCACGGGCGGCTCGACCTCCTCGACCAGCTTCTCGATAAGATTCACGAAGACCTCAATCGCCGTCCAGCGAAGAAAGTGCTCCTGGTCTTCGTCGGCGACCTCATCGATCGCGGCCCTAGTTCAGCGCATGTGGTGGAGCGGCTGCGAACCTACATCCATCCGAATGTCCAGACGGCGTTCATCCTAGGCAATCACGAGGAGGTTCTCCTCCGTATTCTCGCCGGCGACGCAGAGCTGATCACCAAATGGCGCTGGTTCGGCGGAACGGAGTGCCTGAGCAGCTACGGCGTCGACACGGTGAAGCTCGCGAAGATGAAGGTCGAGGACGCGCTCGAGGTCATTCGCGCCGCGATCCCCAGGGAGCACATCGAGTTCCTCGAGACATTCGACGACAGCTGCCGGTTCGGCGATTATCTGTTCGTCCACGCCGGGATCCGCCCGGGCGTTGAGATCGACCAGCAGCGGCAATCCGACCTGCGGTGGATCCGCGAAGCCTTCCTGTTCGACGAAACGGACCACGGCTTCATCGTGGTCCACGGACATACCATTCGCCCCGAGGTGGAGATTCGCGGGAACCGGATCGGAATCGATACCGGCGCCTATCAGTCGGGGGTGCTGACGGCGCTCGCAATCGAGGGGTCGGAAAGCTGGTTCCTCGATACTCGGGCAGCGGCGCGGGAGGCGATGACGTGCTAGTTTCGTCCGTTTCGGAGAATAGTCCCTCTACATCCGAATCTTTTTCGCCTAGGAGGCCGCGACGTTTCGGGAGGTTTGATCGTGTTTGCTGATCTTGGCCCACGTCCTGTTCTGGCCGGTTTGACGCTTGCGGCTTCCCTGCTCATGAGTGGTTGCGCGGATACGCGCGGAGGGACGATTCCCTACGATCGACCGCTCGCGGCGCCCGACGAACAGCATTTCCAGACGCTTCCGGAAAACTACAAGATTGCGCCCCTCGACAAGCTGACGATCAAGCTGTTCGGTGAGGGCGGAAACGATGCCGGACAGCCGGCGAGCAATTCCATTTCGGGCGATTATTCGGTCGATCTCGCGGGGCGCATTTCGCTGCCGCTCGTCGGCGAGATCGAAGCGGCCAACCTCACGACTTCGGAGCTGGACGACCATCTGACGCAGCTCCTCGGGCAGAAGTTCTTCGAGCATCCCGACGTCAGCGTCGCCATCAAGGAATCGACGGCGCACGTCGTGACCGTCGACGGTGCGGTGCAGCAAGCGGGGCAATTCCCTGTTGCTGGCCAGATGACGCTTATTCAGGCGATATCGCTTGCGCGCGGTACGTCCGATGACGCCAATCCGCGCCGCGTCGCCGTCTTTCGGACTGTCGGCGGTCAGCGGCAGGCCGCGGCCTTCGACCTCACCGCCATTCGGCGCGGGCAGGCGACCGACCCGCAAATCTATCCGGGGGACATCGTGGTGGTCGACGGGTCGTCCATCAAGGCTGCGGAAAAGCAGTTCTTCCAGAGCGTACCTTTGCTTTCGATTTTCAGGCCGTTCTAGCGTGACGGACGGGGCAATTTTTTCGCGAGGCGAGCAACCGTGAACACCAGCCTGGCAGTACCGAATGAAGGCGCTTGGCCGATCGGACCATATAATCCGGAAGGCACTGCGCTTGGTCCGGGACAGCGCAATTATTCGGCAACCAACATTCTCGATTTCGCGACGATCATGCGCATCATCCACCACTGGCGGTGGCTGGTGCTCGGAGCCGTCGCACTGGGCCTTGCCGGAGCGATCCTCGCCACCCTCCTGACCCGGCCGATGTATCGCTCCTGGGTTACGCTGGAAGCGAACCCGCCGACCTTCTCCGTCACGGAAGGTCAGTCGCCAGAGCAGCAGATCTCCGGCGCGGACACTTATGACTTCGTCGCGACCCAGGTGGGCCTCGTCCAGAGCCAGAGCGTTGCCGACCGTGCCGCGCAGGAGCTGAACCTCGCCAACAATCCGGACGTGGTGCCGCAAGACATCGACGCATCGAAGCGCCTGCAGATGGCGTCGGCGATGATCTCCAAGAATCTCAAGGTGATTCCGCCTGATCAGGGCGAGCTCATCAAGTTCAGCTTCGATTCCAATTCGCCGCAACTCTCGGCCAACGTCGCGAACGCAGTCGCCGAAAGCTTCATCAATACAGCGATCCAGCGGCGCTACGAATCTTCGGCCTACGCGCGCAATTTCCTGGAGCGGCAGATCAACAAGACGCGCGGTGACCTCGAGCGGTCCGAGCGAGCGCTCGTCGCCTATGCGCAGCAGCAGGGCATCATCAACACGTCGACGCCCGATGGACAGACCGGTGGCGACACCAATTCGCTTCAGGGACAGTCGCTGGAGAAACTCAACCAGGCGTTGGCCGACGCCACTGCGCGGCGGGTGGCCGCGGAAGGCGCCTACCGCCAGTCGCTGGCGACGGGCCCGACCATCGACGTGACCCAAAGCACGCTCGCGCTTCAGCAGCAGCTGGCGCAGCTTCAGGCCCAGTATCAGCAGAAGCGGACCTTCATGAAGCCTGACCACCCGGACATGGTCAGCCTGCGATCGCAAATTCAGGAGCTGAGCAAGCAGATCAACCAGGAAGCCGCGCGCGTTTCCTCCACCCGCAGCAACGGGCTGCTCCAGGATTATCGGGCGGCTTTGTCGGCGGAGAATGCGCTGAGGGCCCGGGTCGGCCAGCTCAAGGGCGACGTTCTCAACCTTCGCGGCCGCAGCATCCAGTATAACATCCTGCAGCGCGAGGTGGACACCAACCGCGCGCTCTATGACGCGCTGCTCCAGCGCTACAAGCAGATCGGGGTCGCTGGCGGCGTCGGGATCGCGCCGGTCTCGATCGTCGACCGCGCCGAGGTTCCACGCCTGCCGTTCAAACCGAACCTGTTCCTGAACCTGATCCTCGGTCTCGGCCTCGGACTGGTGGCGGGCGTTGCTGGAGCCATCGGCCTCGAGTTCGTCAACGACACCATCAAGAGCCGGGAAGACGTCCGCAAGAAGCTCGCGCTTCCATGCCTCGGCGCCGTTCCGCGCACGCCGGCGAAAGACGCGTTCGTGGACGATCTCAAGAACCCGACCTCGGTCGTATCGGAAGCTTATTCCGCGATCGTCGCGGCCCTCCGGTTCAGCACCGATGCCGGGATGCCGAAAGTGTTGCTTTTGACCAGCACCCGCTCGGGCGAAGGCAAGTCCTCGTCTGCGCTTGCGCTCGCCCAGAATTTCGCGCGGCGCGGCAAGTCGGTGCTTCTGATGGACGGCGATCTTCGGAAACCCGCATTCAAAGCGGCGAATGACAAGGTGGGCCTGAGCAAGCTTCTCACTACCGACGACAAGGTCGAGGACCATGTCGTCGAGACTCAGCACGCCAATCTCTGGCTCCTTCCCAGCGGTCCCGTGCCTCCCAGCCCCGCCGACCTGCTTTCCACGGGCCGGATCCGCAAGATCATCGCGGAAGCGGGCGAGCGGTTCGAGCTGGTCGTCATCGACGGCCCGCCGACGCTCGGCCTCGCCGATTCACCGCTCCTGTCCTCGGCCGCCGGAAATGTTCTCTTCGTTGTGGAAAGCGGGCGGACGAGGACGCGCGCTGCCGTTGAGTCCCTGAACCGGCTCGAAGCTACCGGCACTCATATCGTCGGCGCCGTCCTGACCAAGGCGAGCGATGCCGGCGGCAATTATGGGTACGGCCGCTATGGCTATGGCTACGGCTATGGCTACGGATACGGCTATGGCTACGGTCACGGGTACGGCAAGGAGAAGGTGAAACGCACCGAAATCCTGATGATCCCGCAAGCCGATGCGCCCGCCGAGCCGGCGGAAGCCGAGGAGTCCGACGCCTGATTAGCCTTGGGGGGAAGACAGCTTGATCGTCCGGCGGCTGATCGTCGTCGCGCTTGCGCTGCTCCTGGCCGTGCAAGTCGTCCGAAACGCTGCAGTCCAGGCGCTCGCGCCGCTTCATCCGGAATCTGCTGCCAAGTTCTGGAAGCACCATCCCGCGGTCGAGATTTCGCAAGGGCTCGCCGACATCGGAACGGCGTCGCGCCAACGCAGCAAGATCAACCCGGCGACCTTCGCCATGATCGATGACGCGGCGCTCAAGTCGCCGCTGTCGCCCGAGCCGTTCCTGGTACACGGTGTGCAGCTGCAGCTTGGCGGCAAAGCGGAGGAAGCCAGCCGCGCGTTTCTCGCGGCGCAGCGGCGCGATCCGCGCTCGCTGCCAGCCGCTTACTTCCTCGCCAGTTACTATTTCCGCGCGGGCGCCGCGCTTGAGGGGTTGAAACAGACCGCGCTCCTCGCGCGTCTGTCTCCCGAGGGCACGGCCTCGGTTGCGCCTTATGTTGCGGCTTACGCCCAGAACCGTGCGAACTGGCCGCAAATCCGGGAGCTATTCCGGACGCAGGAGGATCTCGAGGACAGCGTTCTGGCCGCGCTGGCGCGTGAGTCGGCGAATACGGATGCGATTCTGGCGATTGCCGACGCCCGCCATCGCAAGCCCGACAGTGTCTGGCTCCCGATGTTGCTCGACAGCCTGGTTGCCAGCGGCGACTACGGGCGGGCAAAGGCGATCTGGACGTCAATTGGCGGAGGGCATGCCGGGAACAGCCTGATCTACGATTCCGATTTCTCGTCGGCCGATGCGCCGACGCCGTTCAACTGGACGCTAGCCTCTTCGACCGTCGGTCTTGCGGAGCGGCAGAGCGGCAATCGGTTGCACGTCATTTTCTATGGCTCGGAAGATGGAGCACTCGCGACCCAGCTCGTGTTGCTGCCGCCAGGGGCATATAATCTCAAGGCGCAGATCGTCGGTGCTCCGACGCATGCCGAAGCGCTCCAATGGACACTGCGCTGCGACAAGGCGCGTGATCCCATAGCAACCATCACCGCGGATCAAGCCGCGAAGCACGGCTGGAATTTCCTGGTTCCCGCAAACTGCCCTGCACAATGGCTGCAATTGTCCGGCCGTTCGGGAGACGTGACCCAACAGTCCGACGTGACATTTGCGCCGCTCAACCTCACGCGCGGAGGCCCAAATGGATAGCCGGGCCCGCGCCGCGGTTGCTCCGGCCTATCTGTTCGCCTGCCTCGTGCTGGGTGGCAGCGCGCAGGGCATCTGGCAGATCATGCTGCTGCAGCTTGCCGGTCTCGCGATCATCGGCTGGGCAGCTTGGGGCAACGGCGATACGCCGGTCGCTCCGCCCGCGAGGCAGCTGCTTTGGTTTGCCGCGCTGGCGATCTTTGTCGTGCTGCTCCAGCTGGTGCCCCTGCCATCAGGCATTTGGGCGCACCTCGGGCCGCGGGGGCAGATCGCCCGGGACTTCACCGCGCTCGGAATGCAGGTTCCGGCCGAGCCATTGTCGGTTGCGCCTGCCGAGGGACTTACGGCCTTGCTCGGCATCATCCCGCCGCTCGCGCTTTTCTGCGCGATGGTCCGCCTCAAGGCCTATCGGCCGCGCTGGCTCGCGGTCGCACTGATCGCGGGGACGGTTGCCGGCATTGCGCTCGGTGCGCTTCAGGCCGCGAGCTCCAGCGCGGCGAGGTCCCCCTGGTATATCTATGATCAGACGAACCTCGGCCGAGCGGTCGGTTTCTTCGCGAACGCCAATCACATGGGGACGCTGCTGGTCGTTACCATTCCGTTCCTGGCCGCGGTCATCGCCTCGGCGAAGAGCAGGAGCATGCAGCGCTATTCGGCGGTCGTCGCAGTCAGCGCGGGGCTTGGAATTGTCGTCTTGGTCGGCCTCGCGCTCAACGGCTCGCTCGCCGGTTATGGACTTACGCTACCGGCGCTCGCCGCGAGCGCTTTGATCATTCTCCCACTCGCGAGCCGCCTGCGGCTTTGGGTGGTCGGCCTTGCAGTGCTGCTCGTCGTC
>DASTAU010000293.1:0-3728 GCA_035712425.1 Sphingomicrobium sp. | reverse complement strand
GTCCGGGCCGGTGAGACCGGTGAAGAATTGCAGCGCTTCCTCGAGGGTCGTCGGCGCGCCCAGGTTCGTGAGCAGTTCGGCGGTAAGCCGGTTCAGCTCCAGCTCGCTTTCAAGCAGGACCCCGTCAAAGTCGAAAATGATCGCGTCGAAAGAGATCATTCGTCCTCGAACAGCGCGGTTCCGACCCGCACCGCCGTCGCGCCAAGCATCACCGCGGTTTCGAAATCGCCAGACATTCCAATGCTCAAGCCATTGACGTCATGGCGGCGTGCTACCTTCGCAAGCAGCGCGAAATAAGGTGCTGGCTCGAGGCCGAGCGGGGGAATAGCCATCAGCCCTGCCAATGGCAGCGGCGACTCGCGTACCGCTGCGACGAGCTCGCCGACTTGCTCGATCGGACAGCCGCCCTTCTGTTCCTCCTCGCCGATGTTCACCTGGACATAGACGCGGGGAGGTCGTGCTTCCCGTGCGGCTTCTTTGACAAGCGCGTCGAGCAGCGAACGGCGATCGAGCGAGTGAATCGTATCGAAGAGCTTCACCGCGTCCGCGGCCTTGTTGGACTGCAGCCTGCCGATTGCATGGATCGCAATCCCGGAGTGACTCGCAAGCAGCGGCGGCCATTTGGCGAGCGCCTCCTGCACCCGATTTTCGCCGAAGTCGCGCTGCCCGGCATCGATCAGCGCCTGGATCTCGTCTGACGAACGCCCCTTGCTCACGGCAATGAGCTGGACGTCGTCGGGATCGCGTCTCGCGACGGCTGCTGCGCGCGCGATTCGATCGAGGATATTTTGTCGTCTTTCTGCGGCGCTCATTGCCCCGGGCTATAGGAATGCCCATGCGCCGCCGCCAGACAGCGTCGCGACCGGAATTTCAGCGTTTAGAACTTGAAGGCGGTGCCGACGTAGACGGCCTGGCTGTCGCGGCGGTCGTCCTGGAGCGCCGAAAGCCGGTCCCGCTCCACGTTGTAGCGAACGCCGCCAGTCAGAGCGATGTGGCGCGAGAGTGAATATGATCCGCCGACATCCAGCGAGTATGTATCGCCCTTGCGGAGTGCCGGAAGTGCACGTCCATCGGCCTTGTCGGCGCCCACCGCGACGCGGCCCGTAAAGCGCTTGAGCGAATAGCTGACGCCGACAATCGCAGTCTCGCGACCGCCAACCGCCGAGTTGGGATCCTTGACCTTCGCGACATCTCCCGAAACCGCGAAGCGATGCCAGCCAACGGCTACGCCGAGGTTATAGCTGGTTGGAGCCAATGAATTGACTGCCGCGGTCGGCACGCTGGCCTGGGCCATCGCCGTCTCGGACGGAGCATTCACGCGAGCGCGAATCGCCACGCGCACCTGCGACGGCCGACCCTTGGCAGGCGCCGGAGTGAACTTGAAATCGGTGAGCGACAGGCTCTTGCCGGCAAGCGCCTCGGCGAGCTTCGGATCGGCATTTGCCGGAGTGAAGGACGACAGGCTATCGAAGCTGACGGAGACTGCCGGCGGCCGCTTTTTTGCATTGGTCGCCGCGAACGCCGGGGTCAGCACAAGACCGACCGCGGCTAGGGCCGCGGCCAATTTGGCTTCCTTCCTGGCTGCGAGACTCAGCAACTGACGGACTCCCTGTTCGCGAGTCGATATAGTCGCACCAAGCTGAAGGTTCCATGAGCAGGAGTCGATTCGTTCATCTCCTGTTGCCTTGGAAGCACATAATCCGGCCCGACGGGGCAGCGCTTGCGGGACGAACCCGGGCGCTCTAACGCCTCCGTTGACGTTCGCCGACGAAGGATCACTGATGAATCGCCTGCACACCACCGCTGCCGCACTCCTGGTGTTTGCCGTTGTCGGCTCCGGCTGCGTCCGGAACAGGAATCTGCCGAACAGGCTTGCCCCGGCGCGGGTGACGACGATCGCGGTCAACAGCTATTTGTGGCGCGCGGCGGTCGACACGGTTTCCTTCGCGCCGTTGATTCAGGCGAATCCGAACAGCGGCGTGATCATCACCGACTGGTACACGAACTCGAGAGCGCCGGGTGAGCGCGTCAAGCTGACTGTCGCCGTGCTCGATCCCGACCTTCGCGCCGATGCGCTTCGGGTTTCGGCCGCCCGCCAGATCTTCCAGAATGGCGCCTGGGTCGATGCGCCGGTTTCCGCCGCCACCGTCCAGAAACTCGAGGACATCATCCTGACCCGCGCCCGCGACCTGCGACGCTCCGCAGTTCCAGGCTAAGCCATTGAAATGAGCGGGCGTTTCGACCCGGGCGAAGCCGACCGCCGCTGGCAGGCGCGGTGGGCCGAAGACGGCAGTTTCACTGCCGACAGCAATAGCAACAAGCCCAAGACCTACGTGCTCGAGATGTTCCCCTATCCGTCGGGGCGCATCCACATGGGCCACGTCCGCAATTACACGATGGGCGACGTGATTGCGCGCTATCGGCGGATGCAGGGGCACGAGGTGCTGCACCCGATGGGCTGGGACGCTTTCGGGATGCCGGCCGAAAATGCTGCCATGGAGCGCAAGGTCCACCCTGGCGAATGGACCTGGGCGAACATCCGCGCGATGCGCGAACAGCTGAAGAGCATCGGCTTCGCGCTCGACTGGAGCCGCGAGCTCGCGACCTGCGATCCTGCTTATTACGGCCACGAGCAGGCGCTGTTTCTCGACTTGTTCGACGCCGGGCTCGTCTATCGCAAGGAAAGCGAGGTCAATTGGGACCCGGTCGACATGACCGTGCTCGCCAACGAGCAGGTCATCGACGGCCGGGGGTGGCGCTCCGGCGCCCCCGTCGAGCGGCGCAAGCTGTCGCAGTGGTTCCTCAAGATCACCGATTTCGCGGACGATCTGCTCGAAGGGCTCGGGACGCTCGATCAGTGGCCCGACAAGGTCCGGCTGATGCAGGAGAACTGGATCGGCAAGAGCCGTGGTCTTCAGTTCCGCTTCCGGCTGGCTGAAAACCTGGACGGAATCGAGGAAGTCGAGGTTTTCACCACTCGTCCGGACACCATTTTTGGCGCCAGCTTCGTGGCGGTCGCCGCGGATCACCCGATTGCTCAGGCGGCCGCTCGGTCGAATCCTAAGGCCGCAGTCTTCATCGAAGAGTGCAAGGCCGGAGGAACGAGCGCGGCCGAGATCGAGACGGCCGACAAGAAGGGTTTTGCAACCGGACTGGAGGTCGTTCACCCGCTCGATCCCGAATGGCGTCTGCCGATCTACATCGCGAACTTCGTACTTATGGATTACGGCACGGGCGCGCTGTTCGGCGTTCCCGGGCACGACCAGCGCGATTTCGAATTCGCGAAGGAATATCACCTGCCGATCAAGCGGGTCGTCGCGGCGACTGCCGATTCAGCGGCGGAACCGATCGGCGCGGAGGCCGAGACTGCACCCGGCATGTCGGTGAATTCGCAGTTTCTCGATGGACTGACGACCGGGCAGGCCGGTGCCGAAATCATCCGACGCGCGGAGGAAGCGGGTTGGGGGCATGGGACGATCCAATATCGTCTGCGCGACTGGGGTGTGTCACGCCAGCGTTACTGGGGAACACCGATCCCGATTATCCACTGCGCCAAATGCGGCGCGGTTCCAGTCCCGCGCGAGCACCTTCCGGTCGTCCTTCCCGACGACATCGAGTTCGACAAGCCGGGCAACCCGCTCGACCGCCATCCGACCTGGAAGCATGTGTCCTGTCCTACTTGCGAAGGCGAGGCGACGCGCGAGACCGACACGCTCGACACTTTCGTG